>QKJM01000299.1 GCA_003249315.1 Archangium sp. | reverse complement strand
CGTTGAGGGACCTGGTGGAGGAGCCGGGGCTGGTGGCGTACCGGCTGGTGGTGGAGGCGCCGGGGGACGGGGTGGTGGAGGACGACGAGGGGAGGGCGGTGCTGCGGGTGGAGGGGCCTCCGCGGGTGCTGCTGGTGACGGAGAAGCCGGAGGGGACGCTGGCGCGCTCGCTGAAGGAGGCGGGGCTGCTGCTGGAGGTGCGCGAGCCCTTCCCGGTGACGTTGGACGCGCTGGACGGGGTGGGGGTGGTGGTGCTGGAGGACGTGGACGCGAGTCGGCTGGGCGAGCCGGGGCTGGGCGCGCTGGCGGCGTACGTGGAGCAGGCGGGGGGCGGGCTGGTGATGACGGGGGGACGCCAGTCCTTTGGCGAGGGCGGCTACCGGCGCTCGGTGCTGGAGCCGTTGCTGCCGGTGTCGCTGGAGGTGCGCGAGGAGCAGCGTCGCACCTCCGTGGCGATGAGCGTGCTGATGGACTGTAGCTGCTCCATGGGCGCGCAGGTGCCGGACGGCCGCACGAAGATGGAGCTGGCGGCCGAGGGAGTGGTGGGGGCGCTCACCCTGCTCAACGCGAAGGACGAGGTGTCCGTACACATGGTGGACACCGAGGCGCACGAGATATTTCCGCTCAGTCCGGTGGAGTCGGGGCTGCCGCTGGAGGAGGTGTCGCGGGGCTTCAGCGGCGGGGGCGGCATCTTCGTGGGCGAGGCGCTGCGGGTGGGGAGGGAGGAGATCCTCCGCAGCGACAAGGCGACGCGGCACGTGGTGCTCTTCTCGGACGCGGCGGACTCGGAGGAGCCGGACGACTACCGGAAGACGATAGCGGCGCTGCGGGGCGAGCGGGTGACGGTGTCCGTGATCGGGCTGGGGACGCCAGGGGACTCGGACGCGGAGCTGCTGAGGGAGATAGCGGCGGAGGGAGGGGGGCGCGTGTACTTCGCGGAGGATGCGATGAGCCTGCCGCGCATCTTCAGCCAGGAGACGCTGATGGTGGCGCGGGCCTCCTTCGTGGAGGAGCCCACGATGCTGGAGCCGGCGGTGGACCTGCCGCTGCTGGGGAGGCTGCCGGCGGTGGGGCTGCCGCAGCTCGGGGGCTACAACCTCACGTACCTGAGGCCGCGAGCGAGCGTGGCGTTGAGGACGCTGGACGACAACGCGGCGCCGGTGCTGGCGCTGTGGCCGCGAGGGGCGGGGAGGGTGGTGGCCTTCACGGCGGAGGTGGACGGGGCGTACACGGGCGAGCTGCGCACGTGGAGGGGCCTGCGCGCGGCGCTGGAGGGCATGGTGCGCTGGGCCATGGCGGGGGCGGGAGACAAGGACGAGGCGGTGGCGCGCTCGGAGCGGCGGGGCAATCTGCTGCGGGTGACGCTGGACTTCGCGCCGGGTGAAGCACTGCCAGGGGCGTTGCCCTCGCTGGTGCTGCTGCCCGGGGATGGGAAGGGGGCGCCGGTGGAGGTGCCCATGCGCTGGGAGGACGAGGACCGGGTGGCGGCGGAGTACACGCTGCCGGGCAGCGGGACGTGGCACCCGGTGGTGCGGCTGGGTGAGCGGGTGCTGCGGGCGCCGCCGGTGGCGCTGCCGTATGCGCCCGAGTTCGAGCCGGGCAGCGCGGGGGCGGGATTGGAGGTGCTGCGCGCGGTGGCGGCGGTGGGGGGAGGGATGGAGCGGCTGTCGATGACGGGCCTCTTCGCGGATGCGCCGGAGTCCGAGGGGAGGGTGGCGCTGGCGCCGTGGCTTGTGGGGCTGGCGGTGGTGCTGTTGCTGGCCGAGGTGGTCGTGCGGCGCTTCCTCTCGGGGCCGAGGCCCCGGCGCGCGGTGGCTCCGTCCGCGGTGTCGGTGCCGGCGTCGTCGGAGGGGAGGGGGCGGCCTCCTGCCTCGGCGCGTCCTCCCGAGGTGGAGAAGGCTCCGGGGAACGAGGCGTCACCGTCGGGTAACGAGAGGGTGACGGAGCGGGGCGTGGACTCGGCGCTGGCGGCGGCGAGGGAGCGGGCCCGGCGCCGGCTGGGGAAGTGAGCGCTGGGAGGGTGCATTGAATCCGCGCCCGTCGGCGTGCTGTCATGTGGGAGCAACGATGGGCCCCTCGTTCGACTCTCGGGGCCACGGAAGGGAAATTGCTTGGCCACCATCACCGTGACGGGCAGCAGCGAGAAGGATGCCCTCATCAACATCGTCACCGAGCCTCCCAGGGCGCACACCATCCTCTTCCGACCCATTGGCACGAAGGAGTGGGCACGCTTCACCACCACGGGGCAGCTCCAGCGGATTGGCTCCGTCCCGCAGGGCTTCGAGTTCGAGGTATCGCTCTACCGGCGGCCCTGGCTGCTGCGAGTGACGGCGAAGGCGCAGGGCGGCGACACCAAGCCGCTGCGCGAGTCCAGCAAGGACAGGGGCCTGCCGGACGGCTTCACCTTCGATCCGGACGTCGTCTCCTTCACCGTGGAATACAAGGTCTCGCCATGAAGAGGGAGTTCCTGTCGCTGCTGGCGGCGCTGGTGCTGGCGCCGGGCATGGCTGCCGCCCAGTCCAAGGCCCGGCTGATTCCGGGCACGGCGCTCTCCAACGGGCTGGGGCAGTTCGGCGATGCCTCGAGCTTCCACGGCCTGGTGGTGGGCCTGCAGGCGGGTCTGGGCACCCGCTCGCGCTCCTTCACCTTCGGCCACTCCAACACGGTGCTCAGCGCGCAGTACTCGCCCGGGGATGAAACCCAGTTCGGAGGTCTCTTCCGCATCTCCTTCATGGCGGGCATGGCCGAGTGGTACGCGCCGGGGGCCGCCAGCATCTATCCGGTGGAGGCGCTCACGGAGGCCGAGCGCGGCGTGTCCTCCTCCTCCGAGGACGGCTCCTCGTCCGAGCGCGCCGTCATCGCCGGTCTCTCCCTGGGCTTCGGCAACCGCGGCTCGGAGACGGACCTGACGGAGGACGAGCAGCAGTTGTTGATGGACCTGGACCTGAAGCTCAAGGGCACGGAGCCGGGCACGGTGGAGAACGACGAGCTGCTGGCCGCGCGGCGCCGGGTGGTGTGGCGCAGCATCCAGCGCGTCATCCGCAAGCCGGTGGCCAAGGTGGGGGCCTTCACCCGCCTGGACACGCTGGCGACAGGGAGCAACGTGGAGGCCATCGACGCCTTCGCCGCGGGCGCCTGGGGCCGGGGCATGGTGGACTTCAGCGCGTCGATGCACTTCCTGTACTACCTCGACAGCACGACGGTCGCGAGCCATGCCTTCTCCGGCTCGGTGGGCGCCTTCATCGACCTGGGCTCCCTGCCTCCGGTGCCGGTCCTCGGGCTCACCGCGGGGTTGGGGCGCTACCAGTTCCGCTCTCGCTCCTTCTCCGTGGATGACGTCACCCAGACCGTGGACCCGGCCTCGACGCGGTTGGACCTCATCCTCTCCCTCTCGGGGATGCCGGACCTCAACTCCTCGCACTCGGCGGGCGTGGGCTTCCGCTTCTCCCGCGAGTGGCGCCCCACCGGCGGTGTGGAGAACCAGCTCGTCTTCCTGATGACTTCCAACTTCCGCATTCCGGTGGGCGGTAACTGAGGATTCTGGGTCATGCGCGCACTCGTTCTGGCTTGTGGCTCGCGGGGAGACTTCCAACCGATGTTGGCGCTTGCCGTGGCGCTTCGGAACCGGGGGCATGAGGTGTTCCTGGCGGGCTCGCCGACCTTCGCCTCCGAGGCGGCCGCGTTCGGGATTCCCTTCGAGCCAGCCGGAATGGATGCCCGGCGGGTGCTGGAGGAGAACCGCGAGCGGGTCAATCACAGGAATCCATTCGACGCCGTCCGCGTGTTGAATCGCGTCATGCTGGATGAGGTTCGCTCCCAGTCGGAGGTCTTCCCCTCCCTGGCGCGGAGGAGTGACCTGGTCGTTGGTGGTGGCGCCATTCTGGCCGGGCGGGACGCGGCGGAGGCGGCTGGCATCCCCTATCGGTACGTGGGTTACACGCCGCAGATCCTCCCCTCGGCCCACCACGTGCCCATCATGCTCCCTTGGATTCGCACGCCTCGTCTGGTCAACCGGCTCGGTTGGTGGGGGATGCGCGTGTTCTACAACCGGTTCTTCCTCGCGTCCCTGCTCGAGTATCGCCGTGGGCTGGGGCTGCCGCCGGTCTCCTCGATCATCGACCACATCTTCTCGCCCGAGTTGTCCTTCGTGGCGGCGGACCCCGAGCTCGCGCCCCTGCCGCCGGACCTGGACATTCCCCAGGTCGGCTCCTTCTTCCTCCCTGACGAGCGCCCCCTGCCTCCGGAGCTGGAGCGGTTCCTCGCCGAGGGAGAGCCGCCCGTCTACATCGGCTTCGGAAGCATGCCGGACGCGGAGCCGGAGCAGACGACCCGGCTCATCTCCGAGGCGGTCCGGCGGGCCGGGTGCAGGGCGGTGCTCTCCTCGGGCTGGGCGGGGTTTGGGGCGGAGGGGCTGGGGAAGGACGTCCACGTGGTGGGGCCGCTCTCGCATGGGTTGCTCTTCCCGAGGATGAGCGGGGTGGTCCACCACGGGGGGGCGGGGACGACGGCCGCCTCGGCCCGGGCCGGGGTCCCCCAGGTGGTGGTGCCGCACGCCTTCGACCAGTTCATGATGGCGCACTACGTCCGCCGGGCGGGCCTGGGGACGTCCGTTCCTCGCAACCGCCTGTCGGTGGAGGGCCTGGCGCGAGCCCTCGTCCAGATCCGCCAGGACGAGTCGATGCAGGCGAGGGCCGCCAGGGTGGGTGAGCGGATTCGTGCCCGGAGTCCACTCGACGCGGCCGTCACGCTGCTCGAGGAAGTGGTCCGGGCCCCGTCCGAGCCCGCCGCCGCTCCAGTTCGGGTTGCCTGATACCGGGGGAGCCCCCAGCCGGGGGGAGCCCCCGGGCGAAGGAGGCTCCATCCTGTCTGGTTGTCAGACAGGTTCGTGTTCGACGCGAGCCTCGAGGGATCCTTTCCGTCTCGGATGAGGTGCCGGTCGAGCTGTCGTGCTCGGGGGTGCGTCAGTCCCGGACGCGGGGTTCGTCGGTCCCGGACGCGGGGCGCGTCAACCTCCGTGGCATGTTCGCTCCCCTCCCCTCCGCTCTCTCAGGCCAGCCTCGGGACGGCCGTGTATCGCCTGCCCGGCATGACCTCTGCAACGGTTGGGGCTCATGCACACGCGAGCCCCCCGTCGATTCCGCTCCCCGTATCGAGTCCTGACTCCTCTCTGCGCGCTGTTGCTGGCGCTGTCCGCGCAGACCGGTTCCGCGCAGCCGGCGGCTCCCACGCCCAAGCCCAGCGCGCTCAACAACGGGAGCAAGGAGGAGGCCTGCAAGTACTACAAGGAGCTCTCCACCAGGCTCGGTCTCCTCACGCCGGCGACGATCGAAGCGCAGGCCGACATGAAGGCGCTGCTGAGCTACCTCGGCTATGGGGAGCTCACCCCCGAGGAGATCGAATTCGCGGAGGTGGAGGTTCTGCGCAAGAAGTCTCCGTCGACGCCCGAAGCCACCACGCCCTTCGTGCCCGGGAGCGTGGTGTCGCTCCAGGCGGATACTGGCCTGTGGTTCACTCGCTGCCGGGACTGTCAGCGCTCCCGGATGCGGGACACCGTCACCGTCCATGTCGAGGATCCGCCCCCCTCCAGGTACGCCAGGTACACCCGGTTCACGGTGGTTGATGCGGGCAACGGCCAGGTTGCCCTCAAGGCGGACTCAGGCCAGTTCGTGGCCCGGTGCAGGAGCTGCATCTACGGGGGCACCACTCCGGACTCGGTGACCATCCACGTGAACGGCTCGGCGCCGCCGCCGGCCTATGCCCGGTTCACCCCCGAGCGCCTGCCGAACGGGAAGTACGCTCTCAAGGCGGACACCGGCAAGTACCTGGGTCGGTGCCGCAACTGCTCTCCTGGCTCCAAGGTCCCGGACACGGTCACCATCCACGTGACCGATCCGAAGAACAGCCCCTATGCCCAGTGGACCGTCGTCCAGCAGACCCCGTCCAAGGAGGCTCCTTCTTCCCAGGATGACATCCTCGTCTCCCGCTTCTTCGCGCCGAAGATCGTCAACTTCGCCGTCCCTCCCGCGGAGCGAGCCATTGGCTGGCGCAGGCTGGTGCGCCTCAACAGCCGCCCCGGCTCCGAGGCGAAGAAGCACTTCGTGGAGAGCGCGTGGATCCTCTTCAACCACTTCACCCAGCCGCCCAAGCACAGCCCCTTCGGCGGGACGGCGCCCACCCGGACGGTGAAGCCCTCCCCCTGGGGTGATGTGGAGGTCACCACGCCCGGGTCCATGACGAACAGCTCCGTCAATACGCAGGTGAGCCTCGTCACCCACTGCCCGGAGTCCAACGAGTCCTGCAAGGACATGAACAGCATCTACTGGGTGGACTTCGGCGCCTCCGCCAAGGGCTACAAGCTCTCCTACCAGCTCGACGCCTTCTTCGACGCGGGGGCCCTGGGTGGCGCCGCGCCCTACTTCGTCCCCAACGGGTGTGACACCTGCCACGGCTCCTTGCGAGGCAACGCCGTGCTCAACCACCTGGACACGGACCACTGGATTGACCGCGTCGCTGACGGCGACTTCCCCGCCCTGGCCGCGCCCGACGCGCCCGCTCCCCTGTTCGACGCGGGCAAGGACACCAAGACGCCCCAGTACGCCGCGGCCTTCGAGGTGCTGCGCAAGATGAACGCGGAGATCGGCACCATGCAGCAGCGCGTCCACGAGAAGAGCTTCCACCTCGCCGCCACCCGGAAGTGGCTGGCGATGCACAAGAGCTCGGATGACACGCAGTCGAACCTCGTCGCACGCTCCTTCGACTTCTTCAACGAGGGCTCTCCCCTCAAGAAGACCCGCAAGCCCGAGACGGCCCCCATCAACTGGACCTCCAGCAAGGAGGACCAGGAGACGCTGGGCCTGCTGAACATGTATTGCTACCGCTGCCACGGCGCCATCCGCTTCAACGTCTACAGCAAGGACATGGTGGCGGACCAGGCCGACGCCATCCTCGGGCGGATCGATCCCAATCTCACGC
>QKJM01000171.1 GCA_003249315.1 Archangium sp. | reverse complement strand
GACAGGGTGATGCGGTGCAGCTTGCCCAGCTCCAGACCGAGCTGTTCCAGGTGCTGGGGGGTGAGCTGCTTGCGGGTGAGCTCCTCGCCGGCCAGCCACGCGAAGACGCACACCCGGCCGCCCTCCAGCTCCAGGAAGGGCGCCCCCTCACGGGTGGAGACGAGCCGCGGCCCGGGGAAGTGCGACTCATCGAGCAGCCGCAGCAGCTCCGCCTCGAAGGTCAGCTCCTCCGCCGAGCGCACCGTCGTATGCCGGACGAAGTAGCGCCCGGAGGCCGTCACCAGCCGGTAGTTGGAGTTGATGGAGCCCTGGGGAATGCCGGTGAACTCGCGCACGGGGCCCAGCGCATAGGCCTCCGCCAGCCGGTCGAAGGCCGCCGCATCGAGCAGGGTGTAGAGCGCCATGGATGATGTCCTCCCGGGGCACTCTCCGAGGCCCCGTGTCGGCGCCCCGCGTTGACGCTCCGGAGCACCGTACCTATCTACGTGCGGCCTCATCGTCTCATTCATGAACGTCTGAAACCATTCAAACTCTCGTTTCGGAGGCAGCGCCATGGCCGCGGAGAATGGAAGCAAGGGCGGGCAGAGGAGCCAGCGGAAGCGGGGGGGGCTCGGCAACGCACTGGCGCAGGTGGGCATGGTGGCGGCGCTGCTGGCGGTGGCGGTAGCCACCGTGGTGTACCGGGGCCAGCTGCGGCAGCAAGTGGAGACGCACCTGAAGGAGGCCCGCTCGCTGGCCCGGAGGGACAACCCGGCGGATCTGCGTGAGGCCCTGAAGGAGCTGGACGCCCTCTTCGCGCTGGACGCGGACGCACGGGACGCCCAGGCGCTGGCGGCGGACGTCCACGCGCGGCTGTGGTTGGAGCACCGGCAACCGGAGTCGGAGGCACGCGCCCGGGAGCATCTGGCGCGCGCCGAGGCGCTGGAGTCCCGGACGGGCGAGCGCTACGGCACCCGGGCGCGGCTCCTGCTGGCCGAGGGCAAGGCCACGGAGGCGGAGCAGTACCTGGAGGCGCTGGATGCACAAGGAGCCCGGAGCCCCACGCTGTGGCTGGCCCAGGCCTGGGCGCTCCAGGCGAACGGACGCCTCCTGGAGGCCCGGCAGATCTTCGCCCGAGCCAGCGAGGAAGCCTGGAGGGAGCCGCGCTACGCGGTGGCCCATGGGGAGGCCCTGCTCGACGAGGGCCTGTACGCCCAGGCCGCCGAGGCGCTGAAGAAGGCCCTCGGCACCCATCCGACGCACCTCCGCGCCCGCCTCTCGCTGGCGCTCGCGCGGCTGTACCAGGGCGGAAAGCGTGACGAGGCCGCCCGCATCGCGGCGGAAGTGCTGTCGCGGGAGTCGGAGCTGAGCCCGATGCTGAAGGCCCGCTCCCTCGTGGTGCGGGCAGCGCTGGCCCTGGATGAGGGACACATGGATGAGGCCCTCGCGGCCGCGGACGAGGCGCTCGCCATCCTCCCGGACGAGCACCAGGCCCTCTTCGTCCGCGCCCGCGCACTGGCCGGAAAGAAGGATCCGGGTGCCCGAAAGGCCTTCCTCGCGGCGGTGGAGAGGCGGCGCACAGCCCCCCTGCTCTACCTGGACGGCGCCCGGACGCTGCAACGGCTCGGAGATGGAGCGGGCGCCCTCGCGCTGCTGGATGCGTACGAGGCCGTCTTCCGTGACGTCCGGGTGCCCGGCGCCGAGGGACAGAAGGTGGGCGCGCTGGAGCGGGATGATCGGTACTGGCTCGTCCGGGGCAACGTGCTGGAGGGGCTGGGACGCCCCGACGAGGCCCTGGCGGCCTATGACGGCGCCATCGCGGTCAGGGGCGTGGGCATGGCCCGAGCGCAGTACGCCAAGGGGGCCCTGCTGCTGGCGCGCAAGGACTACGAGGGCGCCCGCGCCCTGCTCGCCGAGGTAACTCCCGAGGATGGCAGCGGCGCCCTGTCCGAGGCGTATGAGGCCATGGGCGACCTGCTCTTCGCCCAGGGGGAGTTCGCCACCGGGTGCCAGCATTACTTCTTCGGGCTCAGCCGCGCCCTCGGGCAGGGCGCCTCCCGAGAGCTGCTCGCGAGCAAGGCCACTTCCGTGGGCCGACGGCTGGAGCAGGCTCGCCAGCACGCCATGGCCAGGGTCTGGAAGAGGGAGACGGAGGCGCTGCTCCGCTAGGGGATATCCCTCAGAGCAGCTCGGACGGACGCAACGAGCGGTGCTTCGCCCGCACCACCCGCCACTCCCCGTCCTCCTCCTTCTGGAACGTCCCCAGGATGGAGTAGGCGCTCAGCATGCTATCCCGCGCCAGGTCCTCCAGCTCGCCCGCCTCCGAGCGGCCGAAGATGATCTTGAGCTGGAAATCTCCCTCCGAGGGGGAGCGCTCGGTGATCTGCAAGTCCCTCACGAAGATGCGCACCCAGGTGCCTCGCAGCACCTGCCCCAGCAGCACTCCCTTCACCTGCCGCTTGTCCCACCCCTCCCCGGAGCGGAAGCTCTCGGACACGCCCTCCATCAGCTCGGCCATGTCCTTGCGCTCGGCGGCGGCCGTCATCCGCACCACCTGACGGGTGATGGCCTCCGTCACCCCCGGCTCCGGCTGGGGCCAGAAGGCCAGCACCGCGCCCGCCGCCAGCAGGGCCAGCCCCAACCCGAGAATCCTTCCCCGAGACAGCGTCATCGTCCGCTCCCTGGCCTCTCAGGCCTCCCCGGAGCCATCGCTCTCCAGCACCAGCTCGTCCGCGTCGATGATCTCCGCGGGCCGCAGCGCCTCGCCGATCTGCTTCAGCCGGCGATCCGAGAGCTGCTCCAGGTACTGCTGGATGTGGGGGTATTCCTTTACCAACTCGTGGAAGGCCGACCGCTCGAGGAAGGCCGCCGCCGTCTTGCGCGTGGGCACCACCGTGGCCGTGGCCCGCAGACCCGTCAGCAGGGAGATCTCCCCCGCAGCTTCGCCCTCGCGCAGCACGCCCAGGCGCACCGTGCCTCCGGCCGGATCCTCCTTCTGCACCACCAGCTCCCCCGCCAGCACCAGGAAGAGGCCCGCGGAGTGCTCACCCTCCACCAGCACCTGCTCCCCCGGCTGCAGCGCGCGGAAGCTGAAGCGCTTGAGCAGCGCCGCCCGCTCCGACTCGGGCATGGGCTGGAACAGCGGCGAGGTGGACATCAGGTTGCGCTCCATGCGCCGCTGAGCGAAGGCCGCCAGCACCTGGGGCACCGACGGGTGGTTCTTGGCCACCGCGTTGAGGTGCTCGCGACGGATCTCGAACACCTCCATGTCCGAGACGGCCAGGACGGTGGCCGAGGGCGGCGCGCCGGTGAGCAGCGACAGCTCGCCGAAGATGGAGCCGCCGCCGAGGAAGCCCAGCGTCCGCTCCTCGCCCTCCACCCGCCGCGTCACCTCCGCCTTGCCGGCGACGATGACGTGGAGCCGATCCGAGGCCTCGCCCTCGGCGCTCACCACCTCCTCGGGCTGGACGCCGCGATAGCCCATGCGGATGAGCAGATCCACGAAGGCCTCCAGCTCCAGGTCCGCGAAGAGCGGAAGCGGGGGCCGGTCATCCGGGTTGGCGGCACCGCCCGGGTCCGGAGCGGCCAGCACCTCGATCGCCCGATCGCTCAGCTCCTCGCCGGACAGCCCCATCAAATCCGTCTCCACCTTGCCGTCGAAGAGCGTCTCCGGAGGCAGGGGTGGAGGGACCGAGGCCCGCCCGGCCACGTTGCGCGCCGCGCGTGCGTGCAGGCGCACCAGCGTGTCGCGCAGCCGCCGCTCCTGGGGGGCGAGCTCCAGGCCCAGCTTGCACGCCGCCATGGCGGACAGCAGGTAATCGCGCTTGAGGAGCCCCTCCGCACAGGCGTGGTACGCCGTCACCGCCCGCTCGCGCTCTCCCAGCTCCGCCAGACACCGCGCCGCCAGCATCCGCGAGCGATGATCCGCGGGCACCCGACGGACCGCCTCGGCGAACACCGCGAGCCCCCGCTCGAACTGGCGATCCTCCAGCAGATCCATCCCGAGTTCCCGCAATGACGACTCGCTCATCCCGCTCCTCCGTAAGCCATGGTGTGATGACGCGACCCTACCAGTCCCTCCATCATTGCTGGAGGGCTTCGAGCTGTGCCTGCGCCTTCTCCTTCAACTCCGAGCCCTCGGTCGCCAGCTCGACGACCAGCCGGAACTTCGCCACCGCGCTATCGGGATCCCTATCCCGCTGCACGTAGGCCTGCATGTACAACTCCCCCAGCTTGTCCTGGATCTTCGCCATCGCCGCGGTCGCCTCGGAGTCGTCCGGGCGCAGCCGCAGGGCCTCGCGGAAGTGGCCGGCGGCGACCGCGAGCTCATTGCGCGCCAGCGCCGCCTTGCCCGCCACCAGGGAGGTCACCGCGAGCTGATCATTGATCGTCTCCCCGACGGAGCCGTTGAAGCCGATCTGCCGGTACAGCGCGGCCGACGAGCGCAGCGGGCGGGCCGCGGAGGCGAGGGCGTTGAGCTGCAGCTTCCGCTGGGCATCCTGGTAGACGCGGCCAAATCGGGGAATCAGCTTCTTGAGCAGCTTCGCCCGATCGCGGATCTCCCGATCACCCCGGTGCGCGTCGATGACCCGGTCGCACTCGAGGGCGGAGCGGGAGTAGTCGCCAGCGTTGAAGCGGGCCTCGACCACGCGGAAGGACTCGGCGATGAACTCCGCGCGAGCCAGCTTGGCCCGCCTGGCAGCGGCCAACCGCGCGGAGCGATCCCGGGCCGCCTCGTCCGCGGCCTCCTGGGCGAGCAGCGCCTCCAGCTCCGCCAGGCGGCTGAGGTACATCGGCTGGCGCTCCATGGGCAGCCGACGGATGAGCGCCCGCGCGCCCTCCACGTCCCGCGCCTCCAACAGCGCCTCCACCTGCTGCACCAGCCACTCGACGGCGCGCGTCTCCAGCTCCTTCTCCAGCCGCTCCCGCTCCTCGTCGGTGAACAGGGTGGTGCCGCGCGGCGTCTTCTCCAGCAGCGCGCGGGCCTCATCGAAGGCGTGCTCATCCATCAGCAGGCGCACCTTCTGGAACGCCTGTACGATGGACAGCTCCTTGCGCGCCACCTCCAGGAAGCCCTCGGAGTCCACGCCCGGCAGCAGCTCCTCCGCCTCCTCGGCGAGCCGCACCGCCTCGGCGAAGTCCCCGCGCCGGAAGGCATTGCGCGCCTCCTGCAGCAGCGCCCGGGACTGCTCCACCTTGGGATCCACCGGCGGCGGAGGTGGAGGCCCCCGCGTCACGAAGGAGACGGCCCCGCCGATGAGGGCCAGCAACAGCAGCACGGCGCCCGCGATCAGGAACCCCTTGCGGCGATTCGGCTGCTTGCCTCGACGAGGGATGTCGGCGATGGCACGAACCTGGGTGGCCTTGTCCTCCTGGCCATTGCCCTCGAAATCGGCCGCCGGCTCTCCGTCCTCCTCCCCCTGCTCGGCTCCGGCCGCCGCGGCTCCGGCCGCCGCGGCTTCGGCCGCATCCTTCTTCTTGCGCTCGGCCTCCTCCGCCGCGGCGCGCATCTGCCGGATGCGCTCCTGCTCATCGATGAAGCGAAGCCTCGTCCGGCCGATGGCGATGACGTCCTCATGCACGAGCTGTCGCTCGTCCACGCGCTCGTCGTTCACCTTGGTGCCGTTGCCACTCCCCAGATCGCGCAGCAGCACGCCCCCATCGCCGTACACCAGCTCCACATGTCGGCGCGACACGGACTGGTCCGACAGCAGCACGTCACAGCCCTGCCCCCGGCCAATCACCATGCGCACGCTCTTGAAGCGCTTGCGCTTGCCGCGATCCGGGCCCTCGATGATCTCCAGCGACAGGGGCGGACCGGCCCGAGTGGCATCCGGGTTGTCGTCGTCGTCCTCGTCGGGAGGCGGCTCCTCGGAAAGGCCCTCCTCCCCGTAGTCCTCCTCGGGGTAGTAGTCCTCCTCGCCCTCGTAGCCCTCCTCGTCCTCGTAGCCCTCCTCCTCGGGGAGTGCCTCCAGGCCCGACGCCGTCTCACGCTCCGGGCGGCGGCGGACGGAGGTCGAGGCGGTGACACGGGTACGGCCCTGCTCCGACGCGCCCTCTTCGGACGGGTCGGCGGCCTTGGAACGAGAGGATCTGCGATGAAGGGCCATGGGGCCAGCCATCATAGAGCGCCCGGCACTTGTAGACGACTACAAGCGAAGTGGGGATTTGTAGAATCTGAACACACATCCCGGAAGCATCGTCTGGCGACTCCGGGGAGGCGGCTCGGCGCGGCGCTACGTCATCGTGAACCTCGCGGTGACCCACTTCTGAAGGCCAGGAGCCCTGCTGGAGCTGGCCTTCGGGCGCGGATGAGGCAGCGCGTCCGGGCGCTCGAAGAGCATTTCCTCGCCGTCCGAGGGGATGTGTACCTTCGCGAGCAGCCCTTCGGCCCGCATCCGCTCGCGTAGCCCCTCGCGCGTGGTCGGGCAGTGATCGAGCGCTTCCAGGTGATTCAGGACGACCCGCCCGGGTGCGCGGCGAACGAGCGTCACCAGCTCGTCGACAGAGAACAGAATGTCGCCGCCCACCCCCATGTTCGCCGCGCCCGCCGGGGCGATGACGACATCGGGCTGGAGGCGTTCCAGGGCATCCAGGACTCCCTCCGTGAGCACCGCGTCCGAGGTCAGGTACACACTCGGCTCGTCCGGGTGCGCCAGGTAGTAGCCCGAGACGGGTCCCATCAACCAGGAGAGCAACCCGCGGCCGTGTCGGGCGGGGATGACCTCCACGGACATCCCGAGCGCGCCGTCACGGACCTCGTGAACGTCGAGTCCCTTCTGCCTGAGATTCGGAGCGTCCACGCGGCTCGCCCACACGGGCAGCCCGCGCGCCTGGAGCCATCGGATGGCCGCCGTGTCGAAATGATCCGGGTGCTCGTGGGTGACGAGCACGCCCGTCACCTCCTCCAGCAACGTGAACGTGTCGGGAGGCAGCGCGACCAGGGGGTTGGGCCGGCGACCGCCTCCGAAGAACTTGAAGCCCGGGAAGGCCCCC
>QKJM01000542.1 GCA_003249315.1 Archangium sp. | reverse complement strand
GGGTTCCCGAGAAGGGGGACTCCCTGAAGCTGGACATGTGGAAGATCCAGGTGGAGGAGGTGGAGGGGCCGCGGGTGGTGAGGGTCACGGTGGAGCCACAGGCGGGGCCGAAGGCGGTGGCCACCTCGCCCGAGGCCTAGCGCGACACCCCCTCCCGGCACGAGCAGGTCCCTCGGACCGCCGTGTCAGACCCCTCGGGTATGCCTGCGGGTCATGCCCCGACGAAGAGCGAGGGAGCGGGCATGGGCCCGCATGCAGGTCGCCTCCGGAAAGACCAGAGGAAAGGTAGGCTCTGTTCCGATTCCGGCGCTTCGCTCGTGCGCCCGGTCGGTGGGCGCCATGCCTGCATGGTCGCATATCGTCACGCAAGGCAGGGTCATGCTTGATCCCCCGAAATCCGGCGTGCTAGTCGTCCGATCGCTCCGAGGCCGATTTTTCGGCCTCCGGAGCGATTCATCCCTCGTCTGAACACCTGGCAGGAGCCTGCGCACGTGCGAATCAAGCGCCTGGACATCACCGGCTTCAAATCCTTCATGGAGCGGAGCGTCTTCAGCTTCGACGACGGCGTCACCGGAGTGGTGGGGCCCAACGGCTGCGGCAAGTCGAACGTCGTGGACGCCATCCGCTGGGTGATGGGCGAGCAGAGCGCGAAGAACCTGCGCGGCCGGGGGATGGAGGACGTCATCTTCAACGGCTCGGAGTCCAAGCCGCCGCTGTCCATGGCGGAGGTGTCGCTGACGTTCCACGTGGACGACACGGACACCCTGCCGCCGCACCTCGCGGGCATCACCGAGGTGACGGTGACGCGCCGGCTGTTCCGCAGCGGCGAGTCCGAGTACCTCATCAACAAGACGGTGTGCCGCCTGCTGGACATCACCGAGCTCTTCCTCGGCACCGGCGTGGGCACCAAGGCCTACTCCATCATCGAGCAGGGCCGGGTGGGTCTCATCGTCTCCAGCAAGCCGGAGGATCGGCGGCACCTGCTCGAGGAGGCTGCGGGGGTCACCCGGTACAAGGCCCGGCGCAAGGCGGCCGAGCGCAAGCTGGAGGCCACCCAGGCCAACCTGCTGCGCGTCACGGACATCACCAACGAGCTGGAGCGGCGGCTGGAGAGCCTCTCGCGCCAGGCGAAGAAGGCGGAGAAGTACCGCAAGCTCAAGGTCCGCATGCGGGACATCGAGCTGCACTCGGCGTCGCATCGCTTCCTGGAGCTGCACGCGGAGGCCAAGGTGCTCCAGTCCCGGCTGGACAGCCTGAGTGGCGAGGAGCGTGAGAGCCTGGAGCGGCTGCGCGAGCTGGAGCTCGTCATCACCAACCGGCGCGTGGAGCTGGAGAAGGAGACGGAGGCGCTCCAGCAGCTCTCCGCCGACGTACACGCGCTGGAGAGCGCGGTGCAGCGGGCGGACCAGGACCTGGCCTACTGGCGGAAGGATCTGGAGGAGACGAGCGCCCGGGTGGCCCAGTCCGAGAGCGAGCTGAGCGCGCTCAAGGGGCGTCAGGAGGAGATGGCCGAGACCATGTCCGCCCGCGAGGCCGAGCTGAGTGGCATCTCCGGCTCGTGGCGGGAGGACGAGGTCTCCATGCAGGTGGCGCAGGAGGAGATGCGCCGGGTGAGCCAGCTTCAGACGGAGGTGTCGCTGCGGCTGGAGCAGGAGCGGGCGGCGCTCGTCACCGTGGCGAGCCGGCTGGCCAACCACGAGAGCAACCTCGTCAACCTGGCCCGTCAGAAGGCGGACCTGGAGGCCCGGCGCGCCCGCAACCGCGCCGAGGCGGATACCCTGCGCGCGCAGGAGCAGACGCTGGAGGACGCGCGTCAGGAGGTGGCCCGCCATGTGGAGGAGAGCCGGCACCTCTCGCTGGAGCTCGCCGAGCGCAAGGGCCACGAGGAGGAGGCCCTGCTGCGCACCCGCGAGGCCTTCACGGAGAACGAGGTCCAGGTCATCTCCCTGCGCGAGGAGCTGAGTGACAAGCGCAGCCGGCTCTCCTCGCTGGAGGCGCTGCAGAAGGACTACGAGGGCTTCGATCGGGGCGTGCGCGCGGTGATGGTGCGCGCCGGCGAGGAGGCCCGGACGCAGGGCATCTTCGGCCTGGTGGCGGATGTGATCTCCACCCCTCCGCGCTACGAGCGGGCGGTGGAGGCCGCGCTGGGCGAGCGGCTGCAGCATGTGATCGTGGAGAGCCGCGACAAGGGCGTGGAGCTGGTGGAGTACCTCAAGAGCGCCATCGAGGGCCGGGGCAGCTTCCTGCCAGTGCCTCTGCCCGAGCGGCTGCCTCCGGTGGTGGAGCCGGACACCTCGCGGCCCGGGGTGCTGACCAGCGCCTTCCGGGAGGTGGAGTGCGAGGAGGCGCTCCGCCCGGTGGTGCAGCTCCTGCTCGGGGACGTGGTGATCGTCGAGGACCTGGCGTGCGCGCGTGCATACGCGGAAGGCGAGGGCTCGGCCTTCACCATCGTCACCCTGGAGGGAGAGGTGTTCCGCCCGGACGGCACCCTCACCGGCGGTGAGCGCGAGGGCGCCGCGGTGGGGGCGCTGCAGAAGAAGCGGGAGATCGCCGAGCTGGCCGCCGAGGTGGCTCGGGTGGAGGAGCGCTACAACGCGATCCTCACCCGGCACTACACCCTGCAGAAGCAGATGGGGGACACGGAGGACGTCCTCAAGGGGCTGGCGAAGAACCAGCACGCCGAGGAGCTGAGCCTGGCCAGCCAGGAGAAGGATCTTCACAAGGCGGGCGAGGATCTGGCGCGGGTGCGCGACAGGCTGAAGGCGTTGGACGGGGAGGACGAGCAGCTCGGGCAGATGTACGACGGGCTGGCGCACGAGGAGGAGAACAGCCGGGGCGAGGTGGCGCACGGCCAGGCGGACCGGGAGGCGCGCGAGGAGCGGGTGAAGCAGTTGGTGGGCGAGCTGGAGTCGCTCAAGCACCGGGCGGAGGAGGCCTCGGCGAGCCTCACGGCGCTGCGGGTGAGGGTGGCGGCGGGTAGCGAGCGCGGGGATGCGGCGCGCAAGGAGCTGGAGAGCCTGCTGGCGCAGAAGGAGGAGGTTGCGGGGCGGGTGCGCAAGCTGGAGTCCACGGTGCGTGACGGCTCGTCGCGGGTGGAGGAGCTGCGGAGCCGCATCTCCGAGACGGAGGCGGAGCGGGTCACCAAGGCCGAGGAGCTGCGCACCTCCTCCGAGACGCTGGAGGCGCGGCGGACCGCCCACACCACGGCCTCGGGCGAAGTGAAGGAGCAGGAGAACCAGCTCCGCGAGCTGCGCTCCCGGCTGGAGGGGCTCACCCAGGGCCTGTCGCAGATTACGCTGCGCGAGCGGGAGCTCGCCCTGGAGCTGGAGCACCTGATCGCCGGCATCCGCGAGCGGCACCAGGCGGAGCTGCACCACGAGGTACACAATTACCACCTGCTGGCGCCGCTGAGCGACGAGGCGGAGCAGGAGCTGAAGGAGCTGCGGGCCCAGGTGGAGAAGATGGGGGAGATCAACCTCACCGCCATCGACGAGCACGCCGAGCTGTCCAATCGCTCGGAGTTCCTGCTGGCGCAGAAGAAGGATCTGCAGGACTCGCTGGAGAAGCTGCAGGAGGCGATCCGGCGCATCGACGCCACCAGCCGGGAGCGCTTCAAGCAGACGTTCGACGTGGTGAACGAGAAGTTCCAGGCCATCTTCCCGCGGCTGTTCGGCGGTGGGCGGGCGAGCCTGGTGCTGACGCAGGACGGGCAGGGGCTGGAGCCGGGGGTGGAGATCGTCGCGCAGCCGCCGGGCAAGAAGCTGCAGAGCGTGAACCTGCTGTCGGGCGGCGAGAAGGCGCTGACGGCGGTGGCGCTCATCTTCGCCATCTTCCTGATCAAGCCCACGCCCTTCTGCCTCCTGGACGAGGTCGACGCGCCGCTGGATGAGGGGAACGTGGGTCGCTACAACGACATGGTGAAGGAGATGAGCAAGCAGTCGCAGTTCATCCTCATCACCCACAACAAGCGCACCATGGAGGTGGCGGACACGCTGTATGGCGTGACGATGGAGGAGCCGGGCATCTCCAAGCTGGTGAGCGTGCGGCTGCGCGAGGCCACGGCGGCCAACGACAACGTCACCGCGGCCTGATCTCCCCTCTCCCCCTGGGAGAGGGACGGGGTGAGGGTGCCACGCCTCCTGGGCTGGCTCCCCGTCTCCCCGCAAAGAAGAAGGCGCGAGCCCCGAAAGGAGCCCGCGCCTTTTTCATGTCAGCCCCGGGAGCTCAGTAGCTCGTCTTGGGGCAGGCGGCGATGTCGGCCTGGAGGCGCTGCTTGGCGGCGCCCAGATCCTGGAGGGTGTTGTTGACGGCCTCCTGGCTCTTGGTCTCCACGTCGGCCCAGGCGGCGTCCTTGGCCACGAGCTCCTGCACGTTGGCGAGGGTGGCCTCATCCACCTGGAGCTGGGCCTCGATGGTGCCGACCCACTTCTGGGCGGCGTCGACGAGCAACTTGCACTTCGCGGTCATCTCGTCGCCCAGCTTCCAGTCCTTGGTCTTCTGGTACTTGGCGACGATGGCGTCATAGCTCTCGGCGGCGTTGGCGCGGCTGCCGAAGGCGATGGCGGAGTCGGCGGCGCGCTGGCCGCGCACCAGCTCGAGCTGGAAGAAGCGCAGCTCGGGCGGCAGCTCGGCGGCGGGCTCGGTGGCCTGGGAGTGGAAGTGGATGAAGCGGTGGGGGAACTTCAGCTCGTCCGAGCCCAGGTTCACCGGCAGGGTCATCATCTTCTGCTGGAGGCAGGCGGTGAGCTTGTCACCTTCCGGGGTGCCCACCGGATCGAAGGTGATCTCCACCGGCGTCTCCGTGCCCTTCTTCAGGTGGACGTCGGCCTTGAGGATGGGCGGGGCCTTGTTGGTGAAGTCGGCGTAGCAGTCGCACCAGGTGGACTGGGCGATCCGCACGGTGCCGGAGAAGTCCGAGCCGTCGTTGATGCCGAAGGTGACGGTGGCGCTGTTGCCGGCCTCGTGGACGAAGACGGCCTCGGACTCCACGGGCTGGGCGCCCTTGGTCAGGGCGGCCAGCTTCACGCGCGTGTCCACCACGTTCTGCACGCAGGCCAGGCCCTCGGGGGTCAGGTTCTCACCGGTGATGGCGTGGGTGCCGCCCTCCTCGGTGACGGTGGTCTTCACCACCACGCGGGTGCTCTTCTCGGGACCGCGGCTCTTGGGATCCACCAGGCACTCCATGACCTGGGGCTTGGTGGAGACGACGGCTCCCACGAGGATGCCCTGGTTGGCGGGCTGGGGCAGCTCCATATCTCGCGGCTGGCAGACGGCCACGTCGTACGGAGACTGGTTGGTGATGCGCATCCGCTCCTCGACGGGAACGGACTGCTTCTGGGCGGCCTGCTGGGTCGCGCACGCGGAGGTGAGGGCGACGGAGGCGATGGCGATACGGCGCAGCATGTGTGGGGTTTCTCCCTTTGGGGTGGGGGGTACAGCGGGGGCCTCAGCGATCGAGGCCCTCGGCGTTCTTGAGATCCTTCAAGCGTAGACCATTCTTCTTGAGCAGGCGGTAGAGGCTCTGCATCGACAGGCCGGTCTTCTGCTCGGCTGCCTTCATGTCGAAGTTGGCCTGGCGCATGATCTCGGCGAAGTAGAGGCGCTCGAAGTCGGCCACCACCCGGTCCTTGGCCTCGTGGTAGGGCATGCCCGTCACCAGGGCGGCCACGCTGGTGGAGGGAGCGCCCTGGGACTGACGCTGGGGCTGGGCCATGAAGTCCAGCCAGCTCGAGTTGCCCGTCTCCTGCATGAGGGCGCCGCGCTCCAGCACGTTGCGCAGCTCGCGCACGTTGCCCGGCCAGTCGTAGCCCTCGAAGAGCGCGAGCGTCTGGGAGGTGAGCTCGAAGGAGGCCTTCAGCCCGCGCAGCAGCTCCTGCGACAGCACGGGGATGTCCTCGCGGCGGGTTCGCAGGGGAGGGAGGCGCACCCGGGCCACCGCCAGCCGGTAGTAGAGATCCGCTCGGAAGCGGCCCTGGCGCACGTCCTCCTCCAGGTTGCGGTGGGTGGAGGCGATGACGCGCACATCCACCGCCACGGGGGCCCCGTCCAGGGAGGGCACCTCGCGCGACTCCAGCACGCGCAGCAGCTTGGGCTGCAGCGACAGCGGCAGCTCGCCCACCTCATCCAGGAAGAGGGTGCCGCCCTGAGCCGCCTCGAAGACGCCCCGGGCTCCCTTCTCCTCCTCCTCCCCGCCGCGAAGGGAACCGAACAGCTCGCGCTCGGCCTTCTCCTCGGTGATGAGGTTGCAGTCCACCACCTTGAAGGGGCCGTGCCGTCGCATCGAGTGCTGATGCACCGCTCGCGCCGCCAGCTCCTTGCCGGTGCCCGTCTCTCCCTCCAGCAGCAGGTTCATGTCCTCGCGAGCGATGCTGCGGAGCTGCGCGAACACCAGCCGCATCTTCTCCGAGGTGCCCACCAGCGCCCCGAAGGCGTCCGCTCCACCCGTTACCTCCACTTCGGTGGTGCGCGCGTCCTGCTTGAGCGCCAGCTTCGTCTTGCCCAACTGGAGCTTGTCGCCCGGCTGCAGCACCACCTGCATCACCTGGCGTCCATCCACCAGGGTGCCATTGCGGCTGCCCAGATCCCTGAGGACGAAGCCCTGCGCCGTGCGTTCCAGCTCCACATGTCGACGGCTCACCGTCGGATCACTGAGCACCAGATCGCTCGCGGGATCCGAGCCCACCCTCAATAGCGCGGCCTGGGTGGTGAACTTCTTTCCCTTGTCCGGCCCGGACACCACCTCCACCGTCCACTCTCGCACCTGCACCCGCTTCAGCCCCTCGGGGCCGATCTGCATCGTTCGGGTGATCTCCATCCTGTCATCCATCATCTGCGTTGACCCTCCCCCCACGAGACGCGGGATCAGTCACTGCCCGATCACCCGTCACGGGAGTTCCTTGTTTACGGGCGTTGACATGGGATGGGCAAGCCCGACGCACCGGGGGACGGTTTCCGGGTGGGGAAGCGCCGCCCGGACTGCCG
>QKJM01000233.1 GCA_003249315.1 Archangium sp. | reverse complement strand
ACCAGCAGATCAGCGAGGAGGAGAACTCGGCACCGGGCCTTCATCTCACGCAGCAGGTGGACGGGGTGAACCGGGTGGCGAGGTGGACGGGCTCCAACGTCGGGGATGGGGTGAGGATCCGCCACAGCTTCTCGGTGCTGCCCACGGCCCTGCGCTACCAGATTCCCGAGGACCTGGCGGTGCCCGCCGCCTACTCCCCGTCGATCGCCGCCTACCTGCGGCCCGAGAAGGCCATCCAGGTGGATTCGCCCGAAATCCTCGCGACGCTGGGGCGGATCAACGCGAACGAGGGGCCGGTGCTGGAGCGGCTGCGTCGCATCTACGCGCTGACATCCGGGCTCTCGCCACGGCCTTTCAAGGGCACCACGGATGCCCTCACGGCGCTGCGGCTCGGCGAGGCGAGCTGCAACGGGAAGAGCCGGCTGTTCGTGGCGCTGGCGCGCGCCGCGGGAATTCCGGCGCGGCTGGTGGGCGGGCTCATCCTCGAGTCCGGCTCCAAGAAGACGTCACACCAGTGGGTGGAGGCATACGTCGCCGGCCACTGGGTGCCCTTCTGCCCCACCAACAAGCACTTCGCCGAGCTGCCCGAGCGCTACCTCATTCTCTACTATGGTGACGAGAGCCTCTTCCGGCACACCTCGGATATCAACTTCGACTACCGCTTCGAGGTGACGTCCAGCCTGGTGCCCTCGCCCAGGGCCAAGGCCTCCTTCAAGCTCTTCAACTTCTGGGCGATGTTCGAGCGCCTGGGGCTGCCCTACTCGTTGTTGCGCACCCTGTTGATGCTCCCCATGGGGGCGCTGCTGGTGGTGCTGTTCCGGAACGTCATCGGAATGCCCACCTTCGGCACCTTCCTGCCCGCGCTGATCGCCGCCGGGGCGGGGGAGACGGGCGCGCTGTGGGGCGTGATCGGGGTGCTGTTGGTGGTCGGGGTGGTGTCGCTCGCTCGCTGGTTGCTCCAGCACCTGGAGCTGCTCCACTCCCCCACGTTGGCCATCCTCCTGGCGGCGGTCACCCTGTCCCTGCTCGTCACCAGCATGCTGGCGGAGCGGTTCGGGCTGCTGTCCCTGGCGCACGTCACCTTCTTCCCCATCGCCGTGCTCGCCATCACCGCCGAGCGCTTCTACCTCTCCTTCACCGAGCAGGGCGCGAAGACGGCGACCAAGGAGCTGGTGGGCACGCTGGTGGTGATGCTGGCCTGCTACGTGGTGATGAACTCGCTGGCGCTGCAGGTGCTCGTCATCGGCTTCCCCGAGGTGCTCCTGCTGGTGATGGCCGCCAACATCTACCTGGGGCGCTGGGTGGGGATGCGGCTGCTGGAGTACTACCGCTTCCGGCGCATCCTCTTCTCGCCCGGGGCCGCGCCATGAAGTGGCTCTCGGGAGTGCGCCGTGTCCTGGCCGGGCTCCGCTCCCGGCGCGAGGAGCTGGTGAGCATCAACCAGCGCAACGTCCTGCTCATCTACCCGAACAACGCGCGCCGGAACTATCCGCTGGCGGATGACAAGCTGCTGGCCAAGCAGCGATTCGAGGCGGCCGGCGTGCCCACCCCGGAGACGCTCGCGGTGTGCGACGGCCTCTTCGCCGTGCCCTCGGTGGTGGAGTCCCTGCGTGGGCAGGGCCACTTCGTGGTGAAGCCGGCCAACGGCGCCGGCGGCCAGGGCATCCTCGTTGTCGGTGAGTGGCTGGAGTCCGGAGGGTGGAGGCGGGCGGGGGGCGAGGTGCTGGGCCCGCATCAGCTCCAGCGCCACCTGGCCGACATCCTCTTCGGCGTGTACTCCAAGCAGCTCGAGGATCGCGCCTTCATCGAGCGGCGCGTGGTGCCGCATGCCTTCTTCCACTCGCTCTGGGCGGACGGGCTGTGCGACCTGCGAATCATCACCCTTCACGGGAGGCCGGTGATGGCGATGATCCGCGTGCCTACCTCCGAGTCCGGGGGGCGTGCCAACCTGCACCAGGGCGGGCTGGGCATCGCGCTCGAGCTGGAGACGGGCAGGAGCTTCCGAGCCGTTCACCATGGGGTGCCCGTCGAGCGGCACCCCGAGTCCGGCAGCCCCCTGCTGGGCCTCCAGGTTCCTTTCTGGGCGGAGGTGCTCGAGGTGGCGCGGCGGGCGGCTGGCGCGGTGCCACTGGGGTACCTGGGGGTGGACCTCGTGGTGGACGAGGATCGGGGGCCGCTGGTGCTGGAGATAAACGTCCGACCGGGGTTGGAAATCCAGAACGTCCATGGTTCGGGGCTCGGGGCGGCGCTGCGGAGGTACGCGGCATGAACCGGCTGGTCGTGGACAGGCTCTGGCCGTTGCTGGTGGGGCTGCTCGTCCTGGTGGTGGGGGCCCTCGCCCTGGAGGAGTACGCGCGGCAGCGGGGCAACCAGGAGGTGGTGATCGAAATCCGTGGAGAGGACGCCCTGACTCCGGTGGATGACGAGGAAGGTGGAGAGGGCGTGGCGGGCCTGGCGGAGGGCGAGGCCCCGCTGGACGAGCTGCATGCCCGGGCGCGAGTGGCGGCGCGGCGGGCCGAGTTGAAGGAGGCGCTCGCGCTGTACGAGCAGGTGCTGGCGGCGCATCCCGACTCCGCCGAGGTGCATGGTGAAGTCGGCTTCTGGTTGCTGGCCGCGAAGCAGCCTCGGCAGGCGCTGGCCCACCTGGAGCGTGCGAAGAGCCTCCAGCCGGAGGTGCCTCGCCATGCCCTGGACCTGGCGCTGGCCCGAAGCCGCACGGGAGACCTCGCGGGGGCCGAGCGGGAGCTCCGGGAGTTGCTGCGGCTCCGGCCCTCGTACCGCTCCGCGCAGGTCGCGCTCGGCGGCCTCCTGCGCAAGCAGGGTGCGCACGCGGAGGCCATCGAGGTGCTTCGGGTCGCCGCCTCTTCGGGGGGCAACGAGGAGCGGGCCCGGGCGCTCGTCGCGCTCGGAGCGGCGTACCTCTCGGCGGAGCGGCGGGAGGAGGCGGAGAAGTCCTTCGAGCAGGCCATCCTCTTCGCGCCGGCCCGGGCGGAGGTCCGCCTCGGCATCGCCCGCGCCTGGCTGTCCGGCGGCTCCCGAGAGGACCAGGAGAAGGCGATGGCGTTGCTGCTGCGCACCGCGGAACTCGCCCCGGACCTGGCGCCGGTCCACGCCGCCCTCGGACGAGCGCAGGAGCGCCGGGGAGATGAGGAGGCCGCGGAGGCCGCCTACACGCGGGCTCTGCAGCTCGACCCTGACTACCGCTACGTGCGCCGACGCCTGCTGCGGCTCGCCCTGGGACGGCGAGACTACGAGCGGGCCCGCTTCGAGGCCCAGCGCCTGCTGCGCGACGCGCCCGAGGTACCGGAGCACCACTTCCTCGCGGCGCTGGTGGCCGAGCGGGACGGACAGCTGGACGAAGCACGTGAGCACTACCAGGCGGCCATCAAGCAGGCCGGGGGGGGCTACCCGGAGGCCTTCCTGAACCTCGGTCGCATGGAGAAGGGCGCGGGCCGCCCCGAGCAGGCGCTGGAGGCCTATGAGCAGGCCCTGCGGCTGCGCCCTGACTATCTCGCGGCCTACAACAACCTGGGCAGCCTGTACGCCTCCACCGGGCGCCTGGCCGAGGCGGAGGCCACGTACCGCAAGGCCATCGAGCTGGACGCCTCGTACTCCTCCGCCTGGTACAACCTGGGGGAGCTGTACAAGGACCAGAAGCGCTACGCGGAGGCCATCTCCGCCTATCAAGGTGCGCTGAAGGCGCGTCCGGGCCATGCGCCCACACAGCTCAACCTGGGGGTGAGCTACATCCGCTCCGGCCAGCGCGAGGAGGCGCTGACCACCTACCGCACGCTGGTCGCCCAGCACCCCCGGTATGTGGCGGCCTGGTACAACATGGGCCTCGCGCTCGAGGCGGGGGGGCAACGCGCGGAGGCCATCGAGGCGCTGCGCCAGGCGCTCACCCTCGATTCCGGGCACGTCCCCAGTCTGCGCAAGCTGGCGGAGTTCGAGGTGCGGGAAGGGCTGCTGGTCGAGGCCCGGCGCGTCTACGAGGAACTGTTGGATCTCCGTCCGGCGGACCGGGGGGCGCGGGTCGCCCACGCGGAGGTGCTGGGATTGTTGGGGGACCGCGCGGGCTGCGAGCAGCGGGCGCGAGCGCTGAGCGCCGAATCCCCCACGGACGAGCAGGTCCGCACGCTTCTGGGCCGGTGTCGCGCCGCGAAGGCCGCACCCCCTTCATCTCTTCTGGGCCGGAAAACCGAATGAGAAAGAGGTCTCTCGTCATGTCATCATCCCTTCACCGTCTCCGCGTCGTCCTCAGTGGTGTGCTCTGGCTGCTGTGCTGCGGAGGCCTGCTCGCGGTTGCTCCAGCGTGCGGACCCGACAAGAGCCCGCTGGTGAACGATGGCGCCACCACGCCCGATGAGGCGCTCTTCCAGCAGGGGCTCACCGCCTACGACGCCGCCAACTACGTCGAGGCGCAGGCCCGGTTCGAGGAGCTGTTGAGCACCTACTCGGACTCCTCGCGCCGGGACAACGCCGCCTACCTCGCGGGGCGCTGCCGGTACGAGCAGCGTGACTACGCCGGGGCCATCACCGCGCTGGTGGACATGAGGGCGCAGTACCCGTCCTCGCCCTTCATCCACTCGGCGGCCTACTTCACCGGGCGCTCCCGTTATCAGCTCCTGGACTACGCGGGCGCCCTGACGGACTTCCGGACCGCGCTCCAGGTGAATGCCGCCGGGGTGTTCGCCGACAATTCCCAGTACTACGTGGGCCGCTGCCTCTACGAGCAGGGGGACCTGACGGGGGCCATCACCGAGCTGGCCAGCATGGAGACGAGCTACCCGGGGAGCTCCTATATGGACAATGCCCGGTACTACCTGGGGCGGAGCTACTTCGATCTCCAGGACTACGCCTCGGCCATCGGGCCTTTCGAGCGCGTCCTGCTGACCGCGGGCTCCATCTATATCGACAACGCCCACTACTACCTCGGGCGCTCGCACTACGCCCTGGGCAACCTGTCGCAGGCGTTGACCGGGTTCAGCACCCTGCTCTCCAACTTCCCGACGAGCCAGTACGCGGACAACGCCCTCTACTACGAGGCCCGTATCTACGCGGACCAGACGGACTGCGCGTCGGCCAACACGGTCTCCTCCGAGCTGCAGACGAAGTTCCCCGCGAGTCCGTACATCACCCGGTCCCAGACCTACCTGACCGGCGCGGGCTGCTAGGAGAGGAGCGGTAGATGGCACGGTGGCTCCTGGCGCTGGCGCTCTGGGTCCTTCCCCTGGAAGGAAAGGCCCAGGAGGAGGTGGAGGTCCCCTCCACGTCCGAGGAATCCTCTCGCCGGAAGCAGAAGCGGGGGCGGAAGAAGAAGAAGCGCAAGACCGCTTCGTCCGCGTCCGCCAGCGCCACCGTGCCCATCGAGCGGCCCGGCTTCGACATGGAGGTGCGAGGCCGCCTCGAGGTGGGTGCCTTCCAGGGCTGGAAGAGCCGCGAGGGGACGGGGGCCCTGCTCTCCGCGGAGGTGGTCGCCACGTCCGAGGCCCGCTACGAGCGCTTCCGCCTGAGGGTGCCCTTGCGGCTGCGGCACCGGCAGACGTTCGGGCTCGCGGTGACGGAGACGCTGGGGAGTGGCGGCGCCGAGCTTCAGTGGAGGCTGGGGCCGCGTCTGCGGCTGTCGGCGGAGGGGACGCTCGCCGGAGCGTGGCGGCCCGGCTGGCCGGACCTGTACCAGCCGCTGGGCAGCGGCCAGTATGTCCCCAGCGCACGACGCAGCCACCTGGACCGGAAGGTGGAGGTGCAGCTCGCCGGCATCCCGCTGCGCCACCACCATGCCCGGTTGAAGTACCGCTACGTGCTGTCGGACTACCTGGAGGATCCCAACTTCGACGCCTTCGAACGGCCGATGCACCTGACGCCGAGGGACAACGAGCGACACGAGCTGACGCTGCGCTGGCGCTACTTCCTGAAGAAGGGCTACGACCTGACGGCCCAGGTGGAGGCCTTCGAGCGCCACGACTTCTTCCTCTTCGCGCGTGACGCGGGCACGGGGAAGACGCACGCCGTGCCCGGTGGGAGACCTCCCAATCCCTTGCAGGCGTTCCGGGGGGTCGAGCCCTCCGTGGGGGGCGAGATGTCCCTCTTCCAGCACAAGCTCACCGTGGAGGCCCGCTATGGCTACGTGGTGGTGGCGGACCTCTTCCAGGGCTACTACTCCCATACGGGCCACCACCCGGCGCTGCGGGTGGAGTACGCCCCGTGGGAGGGAATCTCTCTCTGGGGAGGCGCGGAGGCCTGGCTGCGCGAGTATGGTGAGGGCAGCTATGCCGAGGGGCCAGGGCACCCGCCGCTCCTCTTCGGCACGCGTCGGGTCGATCGGCGTGGCGTCCTCGATGCGGGACTCCGTGTGGCCCTGTGGCCGGGAGTGGCCGCGCGCCTGGAGGGGCGCTTCGTTTCCCGGCAGACCAACTTCCCACCCTATGTGCCTGGCGTCTTCCCGAGTCAGGCCGCCTATGACTTCAAGTGGAACTACGACAACTGGATGGTGCTCGCCGGGGTGGAGTACCACCGCTAGGCGGCGGAACTGTTCGGCTGTCCGACAGGCTGCAATGGGAGCGCTGCTTCGCTTGCTCCTCCCTCGCGGTTCGTCATCACCATGCCCATCCCATTCCACAGGCGCATCCGGTGGTGCGCCCTCTCCAGACAGAGGGGCCCGACATGGCCGCGCGTGTCACCATCACGTATTGCAGTGCTTGAGGCTACAAGCCTCGGGCCGTCCGTGCGGCGGCCGCATTGAAGCAGGAGCTGGGGCTGGACTCGGAGCTGAAGCTGGGGCCGTCCGGCAGCTTCGAGGTGGCGGTGGATGGGAGGACGGTGGTGAAGAAGCAGTCGCTCGCCTTCCCGACCGAGCAGGAGGTGGTGGACGCGGTGTCCCGGGAGCTGGGGGACTCCTCATCGCCCGTCGGTCCCTGAGGCCTCGGGCGAGCGGGGGAGCGGCCCCTGTGGGACGGCTCCCCGCCACGGGACTCTGGTCTCACCTTGAAGAAGTGGAGGTGCGCGCATGGCCCGGGACTGGATGGGGTCGCCTTTCGAGCGCCGCTCCATCCAGCCGTCGATGAAGGTGCGTAGCGCCGATGGGACGGTGCTGGGGCGAGTGGCGCTCATCGGGGAGACGGTGTTGTTCGTGCGGCCGCGCTTCTCGCGACGGCTGCGGGCGGTGCCGTTGTCGAGGCTGGAGCGGGTGACGGGGCGCGGTGTGTACGTGAGGGGCCGGCCGAACGAGGTGTTCGAGCCGGTGGGAGACAGGTTGCGGACGGAAATCCCCACGCATGTCTACCCGCTGGCGGAGCCTCCGTGGACGGGGCTGGCGCCGGAGCACCGCACATGATTGAAGAGTCTCCATGTCCCCCATCGAGAATCTTTCACAGAGAGTATCCGCGGCCTTCGCGGACCGCGAGAAGCTGAAGCAAGAGGAGTACGTGACGGCGGTGCGCGAGACGCTGGCGCTGCTGGACTCGGGCGAGGTGCGGGTGGCGGAGAAGGGGCCCGAGGGCTGGAAGGTGAACGCGTGGGTGAAGGAGGCCATCCTCCTGTTCTTCGCGGTGTCGGAGATGCAGGTGATGGAGGTGGGGCCCTTCGAGTTCTTCGACAAGATTCCGCTGAAGAAGGGGCTGGAGGCGGCGGGGGTGCGAGTCGTGCCGCCGGGGGTGGTGCGCTACGGGGCGCACGTGGAGCGCGGGGCGGTGGTGATGCCGGGGTACGTGAACATCGGCGCGCGCGTAGGCGCGGGGACGATGGTGGACACGTGGGCCACGGTGGGGAGCTGCGCGCAGGTGGGGCGCAATGTACACCTGTCGGGCGGAGTGGGTCTGGGAGGGGTGCTGGAGCCGCCCGCGGCCACGCCGGTCATCATCGAGGACGGGGCGTTCCTGGGCAGCCGCAGCATCGTCGTGGAGGGAGTGCTGGTGGAGGAGGACGCGGTGCTGGGGGCGAACGTGGTGCTCACGGCGTCCACGCCCATCATCGACGTCACCGGCCCGGAGGAGAAGATCCTCAAGGGCCGGGTTCCGGCGCGTAGCGTGGTGATTCCGGGAATGAGGGAGAAGCAGTTCCCCGCCGGGCGCTACATGGTGCCGTGTGCGCTCATCATCGGACAGCGCTCGGCGAGCACGGACAAGAAGACGAGCCTCAATCAGGCGCTGCGCGACTTCGCCGTCCCCGTGTAGCCTCTCGTCCTCCTCCTGACATCCCGGACACATTCCATGCTGAAGACTCCTGCCTATGCAGCCGAGAGCGCCAAGGCCCCGCTCGTTCCCTTCTCGGTGGAGCGTCGTGAGCCCGGTCCCTCGGATGTGCTCATCGACATCCTCTACTGTGGCGTGTGCCACTCGGACATCCACCAGGCCCGTGATGAGTGGGGGGGAAGCACCTTCCCCATGGTTCCGGGCCACGAAATCGTAGGGCGGGTGGCGCGGGTCGGCGGCTCGGTCACGCGGTTCAAGGTGGGCGATGCCGTCGGCGTGGGCTGCATGGTGGACTCCTGCCGGGAGTGCGCCCAGTGCCGCACGGGGGAGGAGCAGTACTGTGACCATGGCGCGGTGATGACCTACAACGGCCGTGGGCGCGATGGCACGCCTACCCAGGGCGGCTACTCCACCCTCATCACGGTGGACGAGAGCTTCGTGCTGCGCATCCCGGAATCGATTCCGTTGGATCGCGCCGCGCCGCTGCTGTGCGCGGGCATCACCACCTACTCGCCGCTGCGCCACTTCGGGTTGAAGGCCGGCGACAAGCTCGCGGTGGTGGGCCTCGGCGGGCTGGGCCACATGGGAGTGAAGTTCGGCAAGGCCCTGGGCGCCGAGGTCACCGTGCTGAGCACCTCGCCCTCCAAGGAGAAGGCCGCGAAGGAGCTGGGCGCGGCCCACTTCGCCGCCACGTCCGACAAGGACACCTTCAAGCGGCTGGCCGGGCAGTTCGACGTCATCCTCGACACCGTCTCGGCGCCGCACGACTACAACGCCTACCTCAGCCTGCTGAAGGTGGACGGCACGATGATCCTCGTCGGCGCGCCGGAGGCGCCCGTTCCGCTGGCGGCCTTCTCGCTCATCGCGCGTCGGCGGAAGCTCGTCGGCTCGCTCATCGGCGGCATCCGCGAGACGCAGGAGATGCTCGACTTCTGCGGCGAGCACGAGCTGGCCTCCGATATCGAGCTGATTCCCATCCAGAAGATCAACGAGGCCTACGAGCGCATGATCAAGGGCGATGTGCGCTACCGCTTCGTCATCGACATCGCGAGCCTGCGGTAGCGGTGGGCATGGCCCCGAGGGGTGGGGCGAAGGTCTCGGAGTCCTGGGAGCATGAGCGTATGACCGAGCTGGAGACCCGTCTGGCGCGGCGGACCCTGGAGCTGTGTCGCATCGCGAGCCCCATCGGGGAGGAGCGAGAGCTGGCGGACCACGTGGAGCGCTGGGCGCGAGCCTGGTTCCCGCCGGAGGAGGTGTACCGGCTGGGGCACTCGCTGGTGCTGGGGAACCTGCGGGACACGCGGCCCACGGTGGCGCTGGTGGGGCACCTGGACACGGTGCCGGCGCACCCGGAGGACCGGGAGGCGCGGCTGGAGGGGGGGCGGGTGTATGGGCTGGGCTCCTCGGACATGAAGGGGGGACTGGCGGTGATGATGGCGCTGGCGGAGGACCTGCCGCGGGCGGAGCTGCCGGTGAACCTCGTGGTGGTGCTGTACGAGCGGGAGGAGGGCCCGTACCTGGAGAGCGGGTTGGGGCCGCTGTTCGAGGAGAGGCCGGAGCTCGGGCGGGTGAAGTTCGGGATCGCGATGGAGCCGACGGATGGGGTGGTGCAGGTGGGGTGCGTGGGGAGCCTGCACGTGACGCTGCGCTTCCATGGGAGGAGCGCGCACTCGGCGAGGCCGTGGCAGGGGGAGAACGCCATCCACAAGGCGGGGCCTCTGCTGGCGGAGCTGCTGGCGAGGCCCCGGCGCGAGGTGGTTCAGGACGGCTTCACCTTCTACGAGGTGATGAGCATCACCAAGGTCTCGGGAGGGCGGGCGAGGAACGTGGTGCCGGAGCGGATGGAGCTGAACCTCAACTACCGCTTCGCCCCGGGGAAGACGGTGGAGCAGGCGCAACAAGACGTGCGGGAGCTGGTGGGCGAGGCGGCGGAGGTGGAGTTCACGGACCTGGCGCCGAGCGGGCGGGTGTGCGCGGACAACCCGCTCTATCAGCGGTTGATGGCGCTGACGGGGCTGCCGGCGGAGTCGAAGCAGGCGTGGACGGACGTGGCGCGGTTCGCGGAGTTCGGAGTGGACGCGGTGAACTATGGGCCAGGGGAGACGGCGCAGGCTCACCAGGCGAACGAGAGCGCTCCCATCGCCGCGCTGGGGGAAGCCTACGAGAAGCTGGCGAGGTTCCTGAAGGAAGCGGGGTGAACCTCGTGCGGGCCCCCTCTCCCTCCGGGGTGGGGTGAGGGAGTATCATCGGGGGATGCGCGCTGACGCGGCCCGCCGCGCAGCGCAAGGACTCGAGGCAGCCGGCTGTCGAGGTGCGGATGAACGCGCAGATGCTCCTCCAGGAATCGGCATCGTTCCGGCGCACGGTGGTGCTGCTGGTGTTGTTGGCCATGCTCCTGCTCGACTGGCGGCCGGACCTGCGGTTGTTGGCGGCGCCCGCGCCGCAGCGGCGGGACGATCGGCCGCTCCCCGAGCCGGGAGAAGTGGCTCCGAGCAGACCCCTCCGCCCCGCGCATCTGGATGGCCGGGTGCGACCGTTGCCGGGGCCTCGGCGGGCGGCGCGGCGGCGTCCAGGCCGGCGCGGCTGAGGTGTCGCTCTACCTCCAGAATCCCACCGAGATGCCGAAGTTCGAGTAACGCCGCGCCACGTCGAACGAGGCCGTCAGCGCCCAGTTCCGCCAGTAGTGGAAGAGGAACAGCTCGAAGCCCCCCGTCAGGTGCGGCCTCGGCAGGTGCTCGGCGAAGGGGGATGGCTCGATGAACGTTCCCATCCGGGTGCGCAGCCGTCCTGGCCACGTCTCGTGCTCCACCCCCACTCGGGGCTGCAAGACCCCCGAGTCGCCTACCCGCTGCGGCTCCGTCAGCGCGGTGAAGGAGCGCACCGGCACCGCGTTCTCCACCCGCGAGATGAAGTCCGCCTGCACGCTGATGAGCCACCGGCCCGTGGGCGCCCCCACCTCCAGCTCGGGCGGCACCTCCGAGAAGTCGCCTCCCTCCAGCAGTTGCCTCCGCGCCGCTGGCGAGGGGCGGTTGTAGTTCTCCGCCCCCTCTCCCAGTCGCCAGCTCACTCCCAGCGATAGCACCGCTGGCGACACCACCGCCGAGTAGAGTTGCCGCCCCGCCAGGACGGGCGCCCGCTCCGGCTGTCGCTTCCAGGCCCCCACCACCTCCGGCCTCACCGCCACCCCCACCCGGTACGGTCTGCCATACGGTCGGTACAGCAGATCCAAAACGATCCCCGTGTCCCCATACAGCCACTCGCCCGCTTGCCGGTGGCTGAAGACGGCCTGCGCGCTGTAGATGCCGAAGCCGAGGATGAAGTCGTCCCGCCCCAACGCCACCGCTCCCGCCAGCGCCGCCTGGAAGAGCGACACACGCAGCAGGTCCGCCGACTCGCAGCTCGACGTGCCGCAGTAGCCCACCTGGCTGTTGCGCAGGGAGAAGCCCACGCCGAAGTTGCGGTACTGCAGCAGCACCGCCCCCTGCATCTGGAACGTCTCCGGGGCGTCGTCCGCCAGCCCGTCGTTGTCCAGGTCCTTCCCCCGCGCCTTTGCCAGCGGCAGGTCCAATATCGACAGGGTGACGCCGAGGTCCCAGTCCCTGTCCAGCCTCGGCGAGCGGTGGGCCAGCGCGGCCAGACTGCTGTGGAAGCCGGCCACCCCCTCGGCGATGCCCACATAGGCCCCGCCCAGTCCCACCACCCGTGACGAGCCCATCAGCACGCCCGGGTTGAGGTACAGCCGCTCCGGCCGGGGGCTCTCCGGAACCTCCTCCTGGGCCCCGGCTACCTCCGCCACCAGCAACGACACCACGAGGACGGCGAGGCGCATCAGCCCGTCTGCGTCTTCACCTGCTCGAAGAGCCCGTCCGCCTCGGCCGCCAGCCTCGTGTCCCGCGCGGTCAGCCCGCCCGCGTCATGCGTGACGAGCGCCAGCGTCACCTTGCGCCAGCGGATGTCGATGTCCGGGTGGTGGTCCGCCGACTCGGCGGCCTGGGCCACCCGGCTCACGAAGTCGATTCCCGCCAGGAAGTTCGGAGCTTCGTAGGTGCGGCGAATCATCCCCCCCTCGTGCTTCCACTCGGGGTGGGTGGAGAGGAAGTGCTTCAGCTCCTCCGGGCTCAACAGGGTCTTGTCGTAGGCCATAGAGGCGTTTTCCTACTCCATCCCGCGGAGCCTGTCTCAGGCTCGCTCCACCGCGCGCCGCCACTTCGTCAGGTGTCGGTCACGAAGCTCGGGCTTCATCTTTGGCTTGAACACCTTGCCCGCCTTCCACGCGCGGCGGATGGCGTCCGTACCGCTCCACACCCCGGCGCCCAGGCCCGCCAGGAAGGCGGCTCCCAGGCTGGTCGTCTGCAGGTTCTGAGGGCGCACCACCGGGGTACCCAGCATGTCCGCCTGGAACTGCATCATCAGGTTGTTCGCGGACGCCCCCCCGTCCACCTTGAAGGTGGGAATCTCCTTGCCGCTGTCGCGCCGCATGGCCTCGGCGAGGTCATGAATCTGCATCGCCACTCCCTCGAGCGCGGCGCGGGCCAGGTGGGCGACGGTGGTGGCGCGATCCATCCCCGCGAAGAGGCCGCGGGCCTCGGGCCTCCAGTGGGGGGCGCCCAGGCCGGCCAGGGCGGGCACGAAGACCACGTCCCCGCTCTCCTTGACGCTGGCGGCCAGGGGCTCCACGTCCGAGGCCTTCTTGATGACCTTCAGCCCGTCTCGCAGCCACTGCACCGCGGCCCCGGCGATGAAGGAGCTGCCCTCCAGCGCGTACGTCGTCTCCCCGTTGATGCGCCAGGCCACGGTGGTGAGCAGCCCCGCGCTCGAGTACACCGGGGTGGTGCCGGTGTTCATCAACAGGAAGGCGCCGGTGCCGTAGGTACACTTGGACTCGCCCGGGGAGAAGCACGCCTGACCGAAGAGGGCGGACTGCTGGTCTCCCGCCACCCCGGTGATGGGGAGTCCGTCCGGCAGGCTGCGCATACCCTGGGTGGTGCCCAGCAGCTCCGCCGAGCCGCGAATCTCCGGCAGGCTCGAGGCCGGCACCCCGAGGAGGGTACACATGGCCTCGTCCCACTGCTGCAGCGTCACGTCCATCAGCAGGGTGCGGCTGGCGTTGGTGACGTCGGTGACGTGGGCCCGGCCCCCGGTCATCTTGTAGATGAGCCAGGAGTCGATGGTGCCGAAGCACGCCTCGCCCTTCTCGACGCGCTTGCGGGCGCCCTTCACGTGCTCGAGCATCCAGGAGAACTTGGTACCGGAGAAGTAGGGGTCCAACACCAGTCCGGTGGTCTGCCGCACCCGGGGCTCCTCGCCCTGCTCGCGCAGCCGCGCACACTGCGCCGAGGTGCGCCGGTCCTGCCAGACGATGGCGTGTCCCAGGGGCTTGCCGCCCTCCCTCATCCACATGCCGGCCGTCTCGCGCTGGTTGGTGATGCCGATGGCGGCGATCTGCTTGCCGGTCAGCTTCGCGGAGCGCAGGGCGTGGCGGATGCAGTGCTCGACGGAGGCCCAGATTTCGTCCAGGTCATGCTCCACCCAGGAGGGCTTGGGGAAGTACTGGGTGAACTCGCGGTAGGAGGAGCCGATGACGCGCAGCTTGTCATCGAGGATGGAGACGTGCGTGCCGGTGGTGCCCTGGTCCACTGCGAGCACGTACTTCGCCTTCGCCATGGGTGTTCCTCCTGGTGCGGGTTGCCTGCTCGGTGTGCGGGCGCAACATAGCCGAGTCGAGGGGCTTGGCACGCGCCGCGTGCGCGCCTAGCCTGCCGGGTCATGCCTTCCGTGAAGGAGTTGAGAGCACTCACCCCGGTGGACGTGGGGACGTTTCGTGCGGAGTACGGGCCGGTGGCGCTCATCCAGCAGCCTCCCGAGCCCGTCTTCCAGCAGGTCGCCATGCAGATGGGGGAGGCGCGCACGGTGTTCATGGCGCACCGCTCCCGGCTGGCGGACCGGCTGGTGGCGATGCTGCAGGGGTTCGAGTACCTGGAGGTGCTCTTCCTCAAGCCGAAGGCTGACGGGGAGGTTTTCTCCCTCGGCCGGCTGGAGACGTGCTCGATGGTGGTGCATGACCCGTCCGTCTCCAAGTTCCACGCGCTGCTGCGCTGGAGCGAGGAGGAGGGGAGCTGCTACGTGCGGGACGCGGGTTCGATGAACGGGACCTTCGTCAACGCGGTGGCGCTGGGCGAGCAGGAGCAGCTCCTGTACGACGGGGACGGACTGTCCTTCGGGGACGCGCAGTTCCTCTTCGTGCGCGCGGAGACGCTGCACGCCCACCTGGGCGCCCCGGGGAGTCGCTGAGCGGGGGGAGCCGGGTCCATGCCGCATGGACTCCCCCCTCTCTTCCCGAGAGCCCTCCAGATTTGTCAACGTAGGCCCCATGAGCTTCCAGCCGCCCTGGGGTGGGGCCTTTCGCCTCCATACCTTCGTCCACCGCACGCCCGATGCCTTGCCCGTCGATGTCATCGAGTCCATCCGGGCCGCCATCCTCGGCTCCTCCCTGCTCGGTGAGAGCAACCTGACGGAACAGTTCTCGGGCACCTATGGCTTCTCGCTGACGTTCCGGCGCGAGGCCCTGTCCGAGGTGAAGGACCGTTTTCCCGCCTTCGGCCCCTTCCTCGAGGCCGCGCTCCTGCCGGGCTGCAACGCGTTCCTGCTCAACCCGCTCCTGGTCCAGAACGGGCGTGGGGTGGAAGCCCACATGGATCGCAGCATGGAGTTCTATGTGGACGGCCTCGGCTGCCCGATCGCCGTCAGCGTGCTCTACGTCCAGGTGCCGGAGCACCTCTCGGGGGGAGAGCTGCGGGTCTACCACCGTGGCCAGCGGGTGGCGGCGCTGTCGCCCAGGCCGCACTCGTTGGTGACGTTCCGGGGCGACCTCATGCACGAAGTCACGGCGGTCGAGGCCGGGGCCCCCGAACTCTCGGCGGCGCGCATCAGCCTGGTGGTCGAGCAATACCGCGTACCGGAGTCCCTGCTGGCGAAGGTGCCCGTGTTCGAACTGAGGACCCAGACGGGAGCGCAAGCGTGAGCGAGCTGGAGATGGAGAAGTGGGTCGCCCAGGATCCGAGGCAGGTGTTCAAGGCCATCGACGACCCTGCCCTGATACGGCGCTGGTACGGGGCCCCGCCGGGCGGCGTTCGCCTCGGGCAGGAGGGTGGAGAGGAGGTGGGCGAGCTGTTCCGGTTGAACCTGCTCGACGCGAAGGGTGCTCCCCTCGTGCAGACCGGCCGCATCCTCGCCGTGTACCCGGGTGAGGGATTCTCGATACAGATGGCCTGGGAGGGTGGGAGCCTCGGTCGCGGGATGACTCGCGCCTCCCTCATCCTCCGCCCCGCCGATGGCGGCACGCGCATCGAGGTGCGCCAGGGCCTTTTCTCGAGTCCCGAGATGCGAGAGGCGCACCGGGTGTACTGGGAGGCCAACCTGGAGCGCCTGGCCCGCGTCGTCTCCGGAGAAGCCGTGCCCTGTTTCGAGGAGTTCTGGGAGGAGTCGAGCGGCTTCGTCGAGCCACTCGGCATGGCGGCCTATACCGTCCTCGTCGGCATGAGGGAGGCCGGGGCGTCGTCCGAGACCCTCGCCCAGCTCGAGGAGACGCTCTACGCACACTTCGCCCGCCTGCCCGAGGAGACCGCGAACATGCTCGGGGCGGTGCTTCGCGCGCGCCTCGAGGGCGTCACTCCACGCGACGAAGGAAGGCAGGAAGACGGCGGGGCGCGCACCGACCGTTGATGGCGTGGAGGGCCGAGGGCCTGTTCACGCATCTCTTGCGTCGCCGGTGCTCGGGGCCGTGGAACAATGGCCCCGAGGGGACCGCGCGAGATGCTGGATACACGGACATATGTGCAGGAGATGCTCGGGCGCTTCGAGTTCCGCTCGGGCAGGGAGCTGGCGAAGTCGGCCGGGTGCGTGGCGGTGGCGGCGCTGGTGGCCTTCGTGCCGGAGCACGCGGGGCTGACGGAGGAGGGGCGGCGGGCGCTCTTCATCCTCGTGCTGGCGGCGGGGCTGTGGGTGACGGAGGCGATGGCGGCCTTCGCGGTGGCGCTGGTGGTGATGGCGCTGGAGATTCGGCTCCTGGGCGGGCTGGGTCGGGGCGGGGTGGAGACGGAGGCCTGGCTGCGCTTCCTGCGGCCCTGGTCCAGCCCCATCATCTGGCTGTTCCTCGGGGGCTTCGCGCTGGCGAAGGCGGCGAGCCGCACGGGGTTGGATAGAACGCTGGCGAGCCGGGTGCTGGAGTGGTCCGGGGGTAGGCCGGGGCGGACGCTGCTGGGGGCCATGGGGCTGACGTTCGCCTTCTCGATGTTCATGTCCAACACGGCCACCACGGCGATGATGCTGGCGGCGGTGGGGCCCATCGTCGCGGGGCTGCGCAGGGACGAGCCCTTCGCCAAGGCGCTGCTGCTGGGCATCCCCCTGGCGGCGAACCTGGGAGGCATGGGCACCATCATCGGCAGCCCGCCCAACGCCATCGCCGCGGCGACGCTGGCGCCCGCTCAGCCCATCGGCTTCTCGCTGTGGATGCTGGTGGCGGTGCCGCCGTCGCTGGTGCTGGCCGGGGTGGCGCTGCTCTACCTGAGGCACCGCTACCCGGCGGGGGTGGCGCGGATAGAGCTGGGCGGGCTGGCGCACCCGGGCGAGGAGGCGCGGCGGCTGCCAAGGTGGAAGCAGTGGCTGGTGATGGGGATGTTCTTCATCACCGTGGGGCTGTGGATGACGGGAGAGCTTCACGGCATCCCCCTGCCAGTGGTGTCCTTCCTTCCCATCACCGTCTTCGCGGCCACCGGGGTGCTGGAGGACTCGGACGTGCGGGGCTTCCAGTGGGACGTGCTGTTGCTGGTGGCGGGAGGCCTCTCGCTGGGAGTGGCGGTGGCGGAGACGGGGCTGGCGCGCTGGCTGGTGGGCTTCGTGCCGGAGGGGCTGGGGAAGATGGGGCTGGCGTTGGTGCTGGCGTTCCTGGCGTCGGGCCTCTCCAACTTCATGAGCAACACGGCGGCGGCCAACATCCTGGTGCCGCTGGGGGCGGCGCTGGGCACGGCGGTGGATCCAACGGTGGTGGTGCCGATCGCGCTGGGGGCCTCGGCGGCGATGTGTCTGCCCATCTCCACGCCCCCCAACGCGCTGGCCTTCTCCAGCGGCAAGGTGGCGGCGCGGGAGTTCCTGGGGCCGGGCCTGCTGATGGGCGCGCTGGCCCCGCCGCTGGCCGCCTTGTGGGCTCGAGTGGTGCTTTGAGGGGTGCCGTCCCCGAGTTCTGCCCGACACCCCACTCTCTCCCAGGGGCCTTTGTCTTGGCGAGGACGTCACGTCTCTCTCGCTACGGAGGGCTCGGAGTGCCTTGGTAGAATTCCGGTCTTGCCGCCACGTAGGGGAGGGAGTGGGTGAAAGAGGAGAGGGGACGGTCCTCGGCCATGGTCAGCAAGTCAGGCACATTCCAGCGGGACTCGGCGACGCTCGTGCGGGAGGGAGCGGTGCATTCCTCGCGCCCGCGGGCTCGCTGGGGGGCTCGCGCCTTCAGCGAGGGCGAGGTGGTGGCCGGCCGCTACCAGGTGGTGCGCTTCCTCTCGGAAGGCTCCATGGGCGAGGTGTACGCGGTGGAGGACCTCTCGCTGCGCGAGCGCGTGGCGCTCAAGACGATCCGCCCGGAGGCGGCTGGGACGCCGGAGGCGCTCGAGCGCTTCAAGCGGGAGCTGCGCCTGGCGCGTCGGGTGACGCACCCCAACGTGTGTCGGGTGTTCGACATCGGCACGCACCTGGAGCTGCCGGACGAGGAGGGGGACGTGGAGGCGGTGACGTTCCTCACCATGGAGCTGCTGGAGGGGGAGACGCTGCGCGAGCACCTGGCGAGGTGTGGGCGGTTGTCTCCGGAGGAGGTACTGCCGCTGGCCGAGCAGATGGCGGCGGCGCTGGATGCGGCACACGCGGCGCAGGTCATCCACCGGGACTTCAAGAGCGCCAACGTGATGAGGGTGCCCGCGCCCTCGGCGCCGGGGGGGCAGCGGGTGGTGGTGACGGACTTCGGACTGGCGCTCGGGGAGATGCGCGAGGAGGAGCAGGAAATCTCCCGCGTGGGGGACTTGCTGGGCAGCCCCGGCTACATGTCTCCGGAGCAGGTGGAGGGAGAGCCGCTGTCACCCGCCTCGGACCTGTACGCCTTCGGCGTGGTGCTCTTCGAGATGGTGACGGGGCGGCTGCCCTTTCTGGCCAGCACGCCGGTGGCCACCGCCCTCAAGCGCCTGCGGGAGCCGCCTCCCTCGCCGTGCGAGCTGGTGCCGGGGCTGGGGGCCGTCTGGGAGCGCGTCCTCCTGCGCGCGCTCGCGCGTCGGCCGGACGAGCGCTTCACCACGGCCTGCGAGCTCGTGGACGCGCTGAAGGATGTCCACCCCGCGCCGGAGCAGGCCCCGGTGGCGCGACGCTCGGTGGCGGTGTTGGATCCGCGCAACCTCTCGGGGCGTGGCGCGGTGGCCTGGCTGTCCACGGCGCTGGCGGAGATGCTCTCCGCGGAGCTGGCGGTGGGGGAGCAGGTGCGCCTGCTGTCCGGCGAGAGCGTGGCGAGGATGAGGCAGGACCTGGCGTTGCCGGACGAGGAGGGCTTCGCGGAGGACACGCTGCGGCGGATTCGCGCCTGGTCGGGGGTGGACCTGGTGCTCACGGGCAGCTACCTGGTGCTGGGGAGGGAGGAGAGCGCGGTGGTGCGGCTCAACCTGCGCCTGCAGGATGTCGCCACCGGGGAGACGGTACTGCACCTGACGGAGACGGGCTCCGAGCGGGAGTTGCTGGAGCTCGTCTCGCGCTCGGGCGCCTCGCTGCGCGGGAGGCTGGGGCTCAGCGCGCTCACCTCCGAGCAGGTGAGAGGGGCTCGGAACGTCCTGCCCGAGGGCACCGAGGCGGCGCGCCTGTACGCCGAGGGGCTCGCCGCCCTGCGCAACCATGACGCGGCCACCGCCGTCCAGCAGTTGGAGCGGGTGGTGGAGCGGCAGTCCGACTTCGCGCCCGCATGGTCCGCGCTCGCCGCCGCCCTCAAGCACCTCTTCCAGGAAGCGCGGGCGAAGGAGGCCGCGCGCCGCGCCTTCGAGCTGTCCGCGAGCCTGTCACGAGAGGAGCGGCTGCTGGTGCAGGCCCGCCACCACGAGGCGCAGGCCGAGTGGGCGCAGGCCATCGAGGCCTACCAGACGCTCTTCGAGTTCTTCCCGGACAACGTGGAGTACGGCACGGCGCTGGTGACGGCGCAGGTGGCGGCGGGCCAGGTGCGCGAGGCCCAGGAGACGCTCGCGGCGCTGCGCCGCCTGCCCCCGCCGCTGGGGGAGGACGCGAGGTTGGATTTGGCGGCGGCGGTGGTCTCGACGGCGGCCGGGGACTTCGCGGCCTCCCGGCGGTTGGCGGGGGAGGCGGTGACCCGGGCGCGCCAGGTGGACCAGGGGCAGCTCGCCGCCGCCGCGCTCATCCAGGAGGCCTATGCCGCGCGCAACCTGGGGGAGCCGACGCAGGCGGTGGAGCTACTGGAGGAGTCCGAGCGGCTGTACCTGGCGGGAGGGGACAGGGGAGGCTCCGCGCGGGCGATGCTGGTGCGGGCCGTGGCCCTGGTGGACATGGGACGGCTGCGCGCCGCGGAGGTGCTCTTCACCGTCGTCCTCGGGGTGGCGCGGGAGCTCCAGGGCGCCTCGCTGGTGGGAGAGATTCTCGCCAATGCCGGGGGGCTGAGCTGCCACCTGGGCGAGCTGGAGGAGGCGCTGCACCGGGCGCGCGAGGGGCTGGAGGTACACCAGCGGTTGGGGATGCTGGCGGACGCCAACATCTGCAAGCTGCTGCTGGGGAAGGTGCAGCGGCACCGGGGCGAGCTGGAGGAGGCGCGGCGCCTGTTGGAGGAGGCGGCTCAGGAGGCCCAGGTGCGCTTCGGGGACGACTACTGCGAGGCCTGGGCACGCTACGAGCTGGGCTCGCTGCTGTTCGATCGGGGCGAGCTGGTGGAGTCCCGCCGGCAGCTCGAGCGCTCGCTGGCGCTGCGTCAGGCTCGGGGCATGCCGGGCTTCGCGGCCGAGACGGAGCTCGCCCTGGCTCGCCTGGCGATGATGTCTCGGGAGGAGGTGCGGCTGGAGGAGGCGCTCGCGCTGGCGGAGCGGGTGCGCGCGACCCATGCCGTGCTGTGCAGCCGGGAGAAGGAGGGACAGGCGCACGCGGTGAAGGCGCGGGTGCTGCTGTGCCAGGGGGAGGACGAGCTGGCCCGCGAGGCGCTGGAGCGGGCGCGGGCGCTGGCGGGGGAGAGCGAGGACCTGCTGATTACCTCGGAGGTGACGCTCTCCGAGGCGGTGCTGGTGCTGCAACTTGGGACGGACGAGGAGCGCCGGGCGGAGGTGGAGGTGCTGGGGGAGCTCGCCACGCGGGCGGCGCAGGGGGGGATGAAGCGGGTGGAGCTCGCGGCCCGGTTCCTGAGGGCCCTGCTCGAGCGGGACGAGGATTCTCGGCGGGCGGTCGAGCAGGAGGCGTGGCGGCTCGGTTTCCGGATGCTGACCCAGAGGGTGGGCGGCATGGCGCGAGGCTGAGGGGCCCGGCTATTCGCGGCCGCCGGCGCGGGGCTTCGGCTCCTGGCTCAACCGTGTGCGAGGGGAGCCGGAGGCGTTGCTGCCCGCTCGAAGAAGCTCCCCACCTCCGCGGCGAGCAGCGGCGCGCTTCGGTCCCGGGTGATGATGTGGAAGCCTTCGCGGAAGGAGACGAGGCGCACCTCCGGCGCGGCGGTGAGCCTCCTGACGAGCGCGCGGCCGGACTCCGGGTCCACCACGTGATCCTGCTCGGCTACGGCCACCAGCGCCGGGCACCGTACCCGCGTCAGCACCGCGTGCGCCGCGTCCTGCAGTTCCCACAGGCAACGCAGTCGCGCCGAGGGGAAGCTCGGGAGCAGGGGGGCCTCGGCCAGTACCGCCGGGTCGGAGATGTCCGTCCCCCTCTTCTCCACCCACGGCCTTACCCGCTCCAGCAGGCCGGTGTTCCGCAGCCGCTTGAGCACCGCCATTCCCACGCCCCTCAGGCGGGCGGCCGGGGAGATGAGCGCCAGCCCGTGAACCCTCTCGGGGAAGTCCGCCGCCAGCCGCAGCGCCAGCAGCGCCCCCATGGAGAGCCCCGCCACGAAGACCCGTCGGTAGCTCCCCAGCGCCCTCAGGGCCCTGGCCGCCGCTTGCTCCCAGTCCCGTCGATCCACCCGCGTCAGCGCCTCGGGCGTGGTGCCGTGGCCTGGCAGCTGGATGGCCCGCGTATACAGTCCTCGCGCCGCCAGGGCCTCACCCAGCGGGCGCATGTCCCAGGGGCTCCCCGTGAAGCCGTGGAGCAGCAGGCAGGCATCCTCCCCCTGTCCCAATTCGAACGGCGCCGTCTTCTTCTCGTCCATACCGCCCCCCTCGCGCCGCCGCTCAAGCTAGCCACGGACCTCGTCCAGCGGTATGCCCCCGTCCATGGCGGACACTCCCAAGCCCCCCGAGTCCTCTCAGCTCCAGATCCAGATGGACGACGACATCGCCAATGGCCTCTATGTGAACCTGGCGCTCGTCAACCACACGGAGACGGAGTTCACCCTGGACTTCATCTACGTCCAGCCGCAGGTGCCTCGAGGCCGGGTTCGCTCGCGCATCATCACCAACCCCAAGCACGCCAAGCGCCTGCTGCTCGCCCTCCAGGACAGCCTCGCCCGCTACGAGGCCCAGCATGGGCCCCTCGTCCTCTCGGACAGCGACCGGCCCATGCACTGAGCGGTCCGCCAGGCGAGGCACCCCGTGACGCCCCGTGCTCGGGATGCTGGCCTCTGGCGCTCGCTCGTCGCAGACTGCGCACCGCCGGGAGACTCGCGCTGACGCGGCGGGCCACACTCGAGGAGGGTCCATGACGGTGGATGTGGAGAAGTTGAAGGAGCGGATGGTGGAGTTCATCCACGCGCTGCAGGACGACATCTGCGGCGCGCTGGAGGGGCTGGACGGGGAGGCCCGTTTCCGGGAGGACCCGTGGACGCGCGAGGGTGGAGGCGGCGGCCGTACCCGGGTGCTGGAGGAGGGGGCGGTGCTGGAGAAGGCCGGGGTGAACACCTCGGTGGTGTTCGGCGATCTGGAGGAGTCCTTCTCCAAGCGGCTGCAGGGCGAGGGTCGCCAGTTCTGGGCCGCGGGCCTGTCGCTGGTGCTCCACCCGCGCAACCCGCACGTGCCCACCGTGCATGCCAACTACCGCTTCATCCACCAGGGCTCCCGGGCCTGGATCGGCGGCGGCGCGGACCTGACGCCCTACTACCTGTATGACGAGGACGCGGTGCATTTCCACCGCACCCTGAAGGCCGCGTGCGACAAGCACGACCCGACGTACTACCCGCGCTTCAAGGCCGAGTGCGACCGCTACTTCTTCCTGCCCCACCGCGGGGAGGCGCGCGGCGTGGGCGGCCTCTTCTTCGAGAACATGGGGGGAGACCTGGAGCGCGAGTTCGACTTCGTGCGGGACGCCGGTCGCGCCTTCATTCCCGCCTACCTGCCCATCGCCGAGCGGCGCAAGGACACGCCCTTCACCGAGGCGCAGCGCTTCTGGCAGGAGGTACGGCGCGGGCGCTACGTGGAGTTCAACCTCGTCTACGACCGGGGCACCATCTTCGGCCTGGAGACGCGCGGGCGCACCGAGTCCATCCTCATGTCCCTGCCCCCGCGGGTGCGCTGGCGGTACGACCATCACCCGGACGCCGGCACCGAGGAGGCGCGGCTGGTGGAGGTGCTCCGCCAGCCCCGTGACTGGGCCGGTGCCTGAGCAGGAGCGAGACGTGGCGGATTCACTTCCCGACAAGCCGCGTCCGGCTCCCTGGAAGAAGGTGGCGGTGGTGCTGCTGGTGCTCGCGGTGCCGTGCCTCTTCGCGGTGGCCGGCGGCACCTTCTTCTTCATCAGCCGCCGGGTGGGCGTGGAGGACCAGATGCTCACCAGCGAGGCGCGCGTCAACGTGCTCCGGCTGTGCGGCGACGTGCAGTCCTTCCGGGACGAGCACGGCACCTACCTGCCCGCAGGCCCGGTGCCGAAGGAGGTGCCTCGGGGCGGCCGGGCGGTGCCCTTCGAGCCGGACGAGGCCTTCCGCGCCATCGGCTTCCAGCCCGGCGAGCGCGTGCGCTTCCAGTACCAGGTGGAGGTGGGGGAGGACGCCCTGGGCGAGCCCGAGGTGACGTGCATCGCGCGAGGAGATCTCGACAGCGACGGTCAGGTCTCCCTCTTCCGCGTCACCCTGGACTCCAATGGGATGACCTCCCCGGTGCAGGTGGAGCGGGAGGACGAGTAGTCGGCCGCCGTCCGGAGTGCCGGGCGGTCAGGCCCCTCTTCGGCCGGACTCCCCGAGTTCCATGAATCACGCCGATAGGGCGTGCTGATGGAGGCCCCGCTCGCCAGCCTGTGAGCCTGCCCGCCGGTGAACGGGGGCGACACTCAGAATGCTTGGGGGATGGGGCGCTCATGGTAGGGTGGCCCACCCTTGGCTACCGACGATCTCACTCTCGTCAAGCGCGTCCGCAGTGGTGACCAGCGCGCCTTCAAGCTCCTCGTCGAGCGCTACCAGCGGAAGGTGTACGCGGTGGCCCTTGGCATGCTCAAGGACAAGGAAGAGGCGATGGACGTCTCCCAGGAGGCGTTCGTCAAGGTCTACAAGTACCTGGACCACTTCAAGGGCGACTCGTCCTTCTACACCTGGCTCTACCGGATTACGGCCAACATCTGTATCGACGTCCTGCGCCGGAAGGGCACCGCCGGGGGGGACATGGAGGCCTTCGACGAGTCCATCGCCTCGGATCTGGAGGAGGCCCGCATCGGCGCCCTGGGCAGCCGTCTGGGGACCAATCCCCAGAAGAGCGCCCTCCGCCGCGAGCTGGCGGAGAAGATTCAGGAGGCCCTCGCCGCCGTGCCGGAGAAGCACCGCGCCATCCTCCTGCTGCGTGAAATCGAGGGCATGTCCTACGAGGATCTCGCCCGCACCCTGGACATCCCCAAGGGCACGGTGATGAGCCGGCTCTTCCACGCCCGGGCCAAGGTACAGAAAATCCTCAGTGAATACCTGGAGTTGGACGAGGCCAAGAGTGGGGTGGGCAGTGAGTGAGCGCCGTTGGAATATCGGTGCGGTGCTCCCGTCCAACCCGGTGTAGTTCCCCCTTCACCACCGGGTGAGAATCATGGCCGGAAATCCCGCGTGCGAGCGTTTCATCCCGCAACTGTCTCCCTACATCGACGGGGAGCTGTCCCCCGCGGAGCGCGTCAGTGTCGAGAGGCACCTGGCGGCCTGCCGGGACTGCGCCGGGCGGGCCGCCGACCTGCGTGCCGAGTCCGCCCTGCTGCGGGTGGGGTTGGAGATGGCGGTGGACGAGGTGGACTTCAAGGACTTCGCCCAGCGCGTCATGGCCCGGGTGACGCCGGAGAGGCCGCCCCTGCTGGAGCGGCTGCGGATTTCGCTCTCGGAGATGTTCCTCTACCACCGCACGGCGATGATCTCCTCGCTGGCCACGGCGGCGGTGCTGACGCTGGTGGTGGTGCCGTTGCTGGCCCGGAACGACGACGTGCCCCTGGGCTATGGTGGCGAGCGGATGCGGGTGCGCGCGGTGAGCGCCTTCGAGGGCGCGAAGGTGGCCCCGGTGGTGCTCGAGTCCGAGGACGGAAATACCATCATCTGGGTGTCGAGGGCAAGAAGGCCCCGCCGCCCGAGGGCGCGAAGGACGAACCGCCCGAGGGAGGTGAGTTGTGAAGACGTGGACGGTGGCCGTGTCCCTGCTGGTGCTGGTGGTGGGGTTGCTCCTGCCCCAGGCCGCGCGGGCCCAGGAGGAGAAGCTCCGGGTGCAGGTGGAGGTGGTGCTCGTCTCGAAGAAGGGCTCCGAGGTGCAGCCGCCGGAACTCCAGAAGATGAAGGAGACCTTCCAGCGGCAGAACTTCAACTTCACCTCCTTCAAGCGCCTGTCCCAGCAGACGGTGGAGGTGGGCCAGCGCAAGCCCACCGAGGTGCGTCTGCCCAACGGGGTGAACGTCTCGCTCGAGCTCAAGCAACTCCAGGGGGACGTCGCCACCCTTCGGGTGGTGGTGCCCCAGCTCTCCGCCATGGACGTGGAGCTCGGTCGCGAGGGCTCCGTCTACCAGCGCGCGGGCAAGCACGTGGGAGGCGAGCTCATCCTCGTCCTCTCCTCTCCGTCCGCGAAGTAGTCCTGGGGGCCGCTCCCCAGGCGCAGTCATTCATTCCGGGCCTCCTCCCCCGCGGTCGGTAGAAACGACAGCCGCCGGGCGGGGAGGCGTGTGTCGTTTTCAGGGGGGGAGTCCAATGATTCCAGGGAGTTGGCCGGTAGGCATGGGGGTTGCTCCTGGTGTGGAGCGTCGGGCGGCGGCGCGGGGGGAGTGGGGGAGGTACGGACAACGCACACCAGCGGGAAGGGCGAATCATGGCGAAGACCCAGCGGCTTGGAGAGGAGAGCGGGCGGGGCGGGGCGCGGCGGGTGTCGGGGGGGAGACTGGCGCCGGTGCGACCGGCGAGCCGACGGGTGCGGGTGTCGCTGGGGGAGCTGATCGCCGCGGCCTATGAGGTGACAGGTGGCGAGACGCAGTCGGTGGTGGCGTTGATGGCGTCGAGGGCGATGGCGAGGGCGACGGGGCGGCGGTGGGTGGTGGAGCGCTGAGGGCGGGGCTGTCTCGGGGCGTCGGTCCGCGAACTCGGAGGAGACAGGAGAGCGGGGTGGAAGCAGGTGCGGCCCATCATCGTACCGGGACGCAATTGCTGGACGCGGGCCGAAGCCCACGAGGCGGGGGTGTTGGTGGACGCGCGGGACTACTACCGCGCCTTCTACCGGGCGGCGCTGAGGGCTCGGAGGTACATCGCCCTCACGGGCTGGCAGTTCGACAGTGGGGTGGCGCTGGTGCGGGGGGAGGACGCGCACCGGGTGGCGGGCGAGGTGCGGCTGCTGCCTCTCTTGCGCAGGCTGTGTCGTGAGCGCCCGGGGCTGCGCATCTATCTCCTGGCGTGGAACTTCAGTCCCCTGCTGGTCCTCGAGCGCGAGTGGCTGCAGCGTATCCTCTTCAACTGGACGACGTGCGAGCGGCTCGTCTTCCGCTTCGACAAGTCAGGTCCACTCTATGGCTCACACCACCAGAAGCTGGTGCTGGTGGACGGGCTGCTGGCCTTCACGGGCGGAATGGACATCGCGGACAGCCGGTGGGACGAGCGGGCGCACCCGGCGCGCAGCTCGCTGCGGCACGACCGGGGGCGCAAGCCGCATGGGCCCTACCATGACGTGCAGGCGGTGCTGAGCGGACCGGTGGTGGGGGAGCTGACCTCGCTCTTCGAGGAGCGCTGGCGCATGTCCGGAGGCGGGGCGTTGAAGCTGCCGGTGCCGGAGCGGGAGGAGTGGGGGGAGGTGGAGGCCTCGCTGCGACTGCCGCCGGGGCCGGTGGCGCTCAGCCGCACCTTCGGCAAGACGTTGGTTCCGCCGCGGGAGGCCGTGCGCGAGGTGCGCGCGCTGTATCTGGATGCCATCGACGCCGCGGAGCACTTCCTCTACCTGGAGAACCAGTACTTCAGCTCGCGCGCCATCTTCCAGGCGCTGACGCGACGCATGCGTGCCTCGGGGCGCCCTCGGCTGCAGGTGGTGCTGGTGCTGCCGGAGGAGCCGGAGGCGCTTCGCGAGCAGCTCGCCATGGGGTTGGCGCAGGCGCGGTTGCTGCGCTCGTTGCGGCGGGTGGCGCGCGAGACGGGCCACCGTCTGGGCATCTACCGCACGGTGGCGTGGGGCGCGCACGGTAGGGAGGTGCCCACGTACATCCATTCCAAGTTGATGGTGGTGGACGACCGCTTCCTCACGGTGGGCTCGGCCAACACCACCAACCGGAGCCTGGGGTTGGACTCGGAGCTGAACCTGGGCTGGGAGAGCACCAGCGAGCGGCCGGACGCGCTGGGGCGGGCCATCCGTCGGCTACGGGTGAGCCTGCTGGTGGAGCACACGGGACTGGAGGGGCTGGGGGCGGTGCGCGAGCTGGCGCGGGCGGACGGGCTGGTGTCCTTCCTGGATCGGGTGGCCGCCGAGGGCCGGCACCGCCTGCGCCCGCACCGGCTGGAGTCGGTGGCGGACCGGCAGCCGCTGCTCAGGGAGGTGCTGCCGGCGGACCTGGTCATCGATCCGGAGGACTCGGTGCTGGATGAGTCCCTCTTCGAGTCGATGAAGGACGAGCACGGGCTGGTGGCCTCGGGGGTGAAGCGGTTGACGCGCTGGCTGGTGGGACGCATCGAGCCGGCGCCGGAGGAGGCGACCTCGAAGTGAGGAGAGGGGACGACGGTTTCAGACCTCGACGAAGCGGGTGCTGGTGATGCCCTCGGCCTTCAGAGCCTGCTCGCGTCGTTCCGAGACGATGAGCGCCATGCCTCGGGTTTCCAGTGCTGGACCAGCTCGCAGAGGGCGTCATCGACGCTGCGAGTGACGTTCAGCACCTTGCGGATGTACCAGGGCTTCGGGTGGCCTTCGTCGACCCATGGTTGCCTTCGGTCGAACCGCCCCTGTCGCAACGCTTCCATGTCAGACCCGTGTGCCACACTCGCGGGAATCCGCACGTGAGGAAGGGTGGCGCACATGGAGAGGATGGGGCTCGTTTCGCAGCTTGAGCGAGAGCTGGAGCGGATGATCGTGTCGGGGATGCTGCCCGAGGAGAGTGGAGTACTGCCCTCGGAGCAGATGCTGGCGAGGCACCATGGGGTGTCGAGAGCCACGGTGAGGGAGGCGCTGCTGAGGCTGGCTGCGAGGGGGCTGGTGGTGCAGCACCCGGGAAGAAGGACCCGAGCAGTGGCGGTGGGCCAGGCGGTGTCGCTGGAGAACCTGGGCATGTTGCTGAGTGGAAGAGGAGGCCTGTACCCGGGTGGGCGGCGCATGCTGGAGGGGTACTTCGCCCTCAAGAGGGACGTCACCGTCGAGTTGCTGGCGGCCTGCTGCGAGCACGCCTCCGACAGGGATTGGGACAGGCTCCAGGACGCCTGCTTCGCGCTGAGGGAGGAGACGCGTTGGAGGGAGGATGGCGGGAGGTGGGTGGCGCTGGAGTTCGAACTGCTGCGGCAGGCGGCCGCGGCGGTGAGTCGCCCCGACGCCTACCTGCTCGTGCAGTCGCTGGAGCGGGCGTGGCTGGGAATTGCCAGGCGGGTGGCGCCTCTGCTCGACGCCGAGGCCACCGGCGAGTGGGCACTGCGCGCCTTCCAGTCGCTGGGGGCGAGAGACGCGCAGGCACTGAGACGCGAGCTGCCACCGCTGCTTCGGGCGGGCGATGAGCGCGTCCTCAACCAACTGGCGCTTACGCCCGAGGCAGACGGCACGCCCGAGGCGCCCCGCGCCGTGACGGAGTCGCCCCCGGTGGACGCAGCTCCCCCCCAGTCCGAGGGGGGGCCGGGCTCGAATCTTCCGAACCGGTCTGGTTGTCAGACAGGTTCGGAGAAAACGCAGCCGCCGGCGGCCCCACAGCCCGAGTTCTCATTCACCGGAGGCTGCTGCCCGCCAGAGTCGTCGGTGCTCGGGGAGAGCGAGCCGGAGAGTCGCGCCGAGCTATGTGAGGAGGAAGGGGGCTCGCCTGGCTCGTCGCCGGGGAGCGCTCCTGGCCTCGCGCACGGGCGCTCGCTGGAGGCAACTCCACCTCGTGCTCAGGCCATGAGGATTCACTCCCCCGCGGGTCTCGTCTCCAGTGCTTCGTCCACTCCACCGTCATCCTCGGGTGGCCTGCCTGACGCCCCTCTGCCACTGCGGACGACTTGACGAGCGGAGCGAGGTTGAAACACCGCCCTGGCATCGAGTGTCTGTGTTGAAAGATGCCGCACGTGGGGCTGTTTGTGCGTCAGTGGTGTAC
>QKJM01000481.1 GCA_003249315.1 Archangium sp. | reverse complement strand
ATGTCGCTGAGCCCCGTCCCTCCGGAGAGGAAGTTCACAGAGGCGGTCAGCTCTCCCCCCACGGAGCCCAGCTCCACCGCGAAGACGTCATCCATGCCGCCGATGCGCAGGAAGAGCACGTCTCCGCTCCGCGAGAAGAGGGCCTCCTGCACGGGAACCTCGGGCTGGGTGTCCGTCAGGCGGGTGGGAATGCGCCTCGGCGACTTCTCCGGCGAGCGTGCGTCGAAGACGACCACGCCTCGATCCAACGCGATCGCCACGAGCTGCCGATCCTCCCGCGGCGGAGCGAAGAGGACCGAGCGCGGCGCGAGGCTCTCCGTGCCCAGCGTGAGTCTCGTCACCGTGGCGGCCTCCACGTCCACCACCGCCACTTCGTTGAGGTTGCGAGCCACCACGCCCGGCGTCAGGCTCGTGGCGCTGTAGGTAAGGACACCGAAGCGGCCATCCTCACTGAAGGCCAGGTCGTCGTACGCCCCCGGCAGCTCCAGCGTCTTCACCGCCTCCCCATCCACCCACACGAGCTGCAGCAGCGGATGACGCTGACCCCCCGCCAGCGCCGCCAGCAACTCCCCCTTCACACGCACGGCCTTGCGAGCCCCCTCCTCGAGGGGGAGCGTGTGGAGCGATTCACCCTTGCGCACCCGTACCACCCGCTGCGTCTCGGGGACCACCGCGACAATCGCGTCGTCCGTGGCCAGGAATGGCAGGGGCTTCACTGCCTGGGTGTAGAGGTCTCCGCGTCCGCCACACGCGACCACGAGCAGCCACAGGGCGGGAAACCACCGTCGAACGGTCTTCATGGTCTTCACTCGATGCGTGCGTTGAGGGCGAAGCCCGTCACGGTGCGGATCTCGCTGTCGTCGAGGTCGACGAAGCTGATGCGCCCGGCGGGATGGAGCTGGGAGACGAAGATGCGATGGCGGGCGTCCTGGGAGGCCGTGCCAGAGAACCCGCCCGCGAAGACCGGAGGCGAGGCCAGGGAGATGGAGTGGGCCACGAGCGTGGAGAGATCCACCGTGTCCACCCCATAGCGGCGCTCCGCGTCGCCGCGCAGCGTCACCCCGACGAAGCCCCCGCTCGACGAGAAGGCGATCCGCGACGGCACCCGTTGCCCTGTGCGGCGGAGCTGCTGGTAGCCGGTGGCGAGATCCAGCACCGAGTAGCCCTGATCCGCGTCCACCGCGCGCTCGTAGGGATCGCTCGCCGGAGAGTCGAGCTCGGGCTTGTGGATGATGATCGCGGTGCGGCCGTCCTCCGAGAGGGACACTCCCTCCACGCGCTTCTCCAGGGGGTAGCGGGTGACGGTGCCCGCGGGGAAGTCCACCCGGGTGAGCGACTCGTCATTGAGGACGCTGGTGTACACGAGCGCGAAGCGGGCCCCACCGGCCTGGGACGGGAGCACCACCTGCCCCACCGACACCTCCGGCACATCGAGGTACTGGATGCCCGTGGGATCATCGAAGTCCGCCGGAACCTCGATGAAGGCGAGCTGGTTGGAGTCGCGCAGCGCCGCCACCGCGCCCGTACCATCCGGGAGCAGATCCACGTCCGTGGCCACCTCGGGCAGCGACACGGTGCGGAAGCTGGCGCCATCGAAGGAGGCCAGCAGCGGCGCGGTCGTGGAGCGCACGAGGATCCGCTGGCCATCGGGGCTGGCCACCACCTCGCGCGAGGCGACGTCCTGCGCCAGGGCCTCGGGGAGCGGAATGCGCACCGGGAGCGGCGAGGCCCCCGGATCCGAGAGCTCCAACACCGTCACGGTGCTCTTGGCGAAGAGGTAGGCGTGCGTGGCCACCCCGGCCTCCAGGCGGAAGACGACATCCGTGACGCGGAAGCCGGCGGCGCGCTCGAGCACGGTGCTCTCGGGGGGCTCTCCCTGGCGCACGGCGCGCAGATCCACCAGGGAGACCACGCCCTCGGCGCCGGAGCCGGAGGGCTGGGTCGGATCCGGCCAGGCCAGCGCGAAGGCCCCGTCGGCCGAGACGGACAACCGCCCCTGCTGCCGGCCGAGCGGCACCCGACGCACGCTCGAGGGCAGCGCGCTGGAGTCCACCACCGAGAGCGACGCCTCCACGGAGGACAGCGTCACCGCCGCGTCCTCCCCGGGGAGGATCGCCACGTCCACCGGTGAGATGCCCACGGGGATCGCCTCCAGCGCGAGCGTCAGCGGATCGATCCGCGTGAGGCTGTTGGCGCTCGGGGCCAGCACGTAGACGTAGCTCCTGCTCGCCAGCGGTGGGCGCTCGGCCCCCAGATCCTGCTCGTCCTCGGGAGGCAGACACGCCGACCCGGTGCAGGTGTAGCCGGGCGGGCAGTCCGCGGCCGACTGGCACACGGGAGCAGGCGCGCCAGGAGGCTCGGCGCCGTTCGAACCATCGTTAGAAGGAGCTCCCGGCTCGTCCTGACTGGAAGCACAGCCCGCCGTCCCGAGCGCCAGCAGGGTCAGCGTCATCAAGGAAAGTACACGCAACATCGTCGCTCCCGATCGGAGTGGGACAGCACCCGCGGTCCGAGCACACCCTGTGCCACACACAAGATACGTCTTTTCAGGGGTTTACGAGAAATGCGGCGGCCGAGCCAGGACAGCCCTGTCAGGGCACACACCTGGAGTGCGTGCTTCTTCAAGACTCGAAATCGAACATAAATAATGTACTAATACACCTCTACTGCAACCGGGAGCCAAGGGAGCAGCACAGGGGGCATCACCGTGATTGCCAGCGCAGCGTTCGAGTGCAGCACCGACATCAGCAACGAAGACTTCGTGGTCCGAGATCACCGCGTCCACAAGGTGCGAATCATGCCGGGAGTGGTCTTCCTGGACATGGTGCTACGCGCACTGGAGTTCCGAGGGTTCACCGCGTCGGCGCTGGAGCTGCGCAACATCCTGTTCATCGAGCCCATCGCCACCACGGAGCACTTCGACAGGCGCGTCCGGCTGCGCTTCGCCCGCCAGGACGACGAGGGGCGCGTCATCAGCGTGGTGGCGGAGAGCTGGCCCGTCCGGGAAGGCCGCAAGCTCGTCACCGAGGCCACCGAGAACTTCCGCTGCGAGGTCCACGTGGGCACGCCGCCCCTCACCGGGAGGCTCGAGGTGGAGACGTTCCTGCGCCAGGCCCGCACCTCGGTGGACATGGACGAGGCCTATGCCTACGCCCGCCAGGCCTCCATCGAGCACTTCGAGTTCATGAAGGGGCTGGGGCGCATCCACACCGGGGATGACAGCCTGCTGGCCGACATCCACCTGGGGGAGCTGGCGCGCGACTACCTCGATCAGTTCCCGCTGCACCCGGCCTACCTGGACAGCTCCACGCTCGTCCCGTTCCTCTACCTGCTGCGGCAGCGGCCCGACGTCGCGCGGCATCCCTTCATCCCCATCCACATCGAGTCCTTCCGCGCGGCCGGACGCCTCGGCGAGCGCGTGCTCGTCCAGGTGCGCCAGGCCAGCACCGGGCTCGTGGCCGAGGACGTCTTCCACAGCGACATCGACTTCTACTCTCCAGAAGGCCAGCACCTCGCCTCCATGCGCAAGCTGTCCACCAAGCGCATCCGCTCCGAAGCGCTCATCGCCCGACTCCAGGCGCTCGGCGCGGACGGGCACGGAGCCGCCGAGGCCCCGGTCTCCACCCCCGAGCCCCCTCCCCCGGAGCCGGCGCGCCCCGAGAGCGAGGACGCGAAGCCGGGCCAGTCCCCGCTCGACTACCTGCGCCACCTGGTCGCCTCCGAGCTGAACGTGGAGCCCGGCTCGCTGGATGACGAGGAGAACTTCTACGCACAGGGCCTGGACTCGGCCCACCTGCTCCACATCGTCCAGCGGCTGGAGAGGGAGCTCGGCTGCCGGCTCTACCCCACCCTCCTCTTCGAGCACAGCACCCTCACCGAGCTCGCCGCCTACCTCGCGCAGCACCATGCCGACGCCCTGAAGGCGCTGACCCGTCCGCCCCCGGCGCCTCCGCCCGCGACCGAGCCGGTTCGCCCCTCCGAGCCGGTTCGCCCCTCCGAGCCCCCACCGGCCATCTCTGGGCAGGAAGAGCCGATCGCCATCATCGGGCTCGCCGGCCGCTACCCCATGGCCGAGGATCCGGACGCCTTCTGGGACAACCTCCGGGCCGGGAAGGACTGCATCACGGAGATCCCCCGCGAGCGCTGGGCGCACGAGCGCTGGTTCGATCCGGATCCGGAGCGTCCCGGCAAGAGCTACGGCAAGTGGGGCGGGTTCCTCGAGGGCATCGATCGGTTCGAGCCGCTGCTCTTCAACCTCTCCCCGCGCGAAGCCGAGCTGATGGATCCCCAGGAGCGGCTGTTCCTGGAGACGGCGTGGCAGGCCCTGGAGGACGCGGGCTATGCGGGCCGGGCGCTGCGGCGCCGACGGGTAGGCGTGTTCGTGGGCGTGATGTGGGGCCAGTACGAGCTGCTCGGGCTGGAGGAGACGCTCGCGGGCAATCCCGTGACGCCCATGTCCTTCGCGTCGTCGGTGGCCAACCGCGTCTCCTTCTTCTTCGACTTCCGCGGACCCAGCCTGTCCGTGGACACCATGTGCTCGTCCTCGCTGACCGCGCTGCACCTGGCCTGCGAGAGCCTTCGACGCGGCGAGTGCGAGCAGGCGCTGGTGGGCGGCGTCAACCTCATGGTCCACCCCAGCAAGTACCTGTTCCTCAGCGAGAACCGGATGCTCGCCAGCGATGGGCGCTGCCGGGCCTTCGGCGCGGGCGGCAGCGGGTACGTGCCCGGAGAGGGAGTGGGCGCCGTCCTGCTCAAGCCCCTCTCGCGCGCCCTGGCCGATGGCGATCACCTCCACGGCATCATCCGCGCCACCGCCGTCAACCACGGAGGCCGGGCCAACGGCTACACCGTGCCGGACCCCGACGCCCAGGGCACCCTCATCGCCGAGGCGATCGCCCGCTCCGGCGTGGAACCCGAGACGATCGGCTACCTCGAGGCCCATGGCACCGGCACCAGCCTGGGAGATCCGATCGAGATCTCCGGGCTGGGCAAGGCCTTCACGGGCCGGGTGCCGGCCGGGTGGAGCTGCGCCATCGGCTCGGTGAAGTCCAACATCGGCCACCTGGAGTCCGCCGCGGGCATCGCCGGACTCACCCGGCTGCTACTCCAATTGCGCCACCGGCAGCTCGCTCCCTCTCTGCACTCGCGGGAGCTCAACCCGTACATCGACTTCTCGCGAACCCCCTTCCGCGTGCAGCAGGAGCTCGCGCCCTGGCCGGAGCCGAGGACGGCGGACGGCCGGAGCACCCCCCGGAGGGCCGGGCTGAGCTCGTTCGGCGCGGGCGGCACCAACGCCCATGTGATCGTCGAGGAGTACGTGCCGCCCCGAGCCGAGCCGCTGGCCCCCCGAGTTCGGCTGGTTCCGCTCTCCGCGCGCAAGGAGGAGCGGCTGCGGCCCTACGCCGAGCGCCTTCTGCGCTTCTTGGATCGGCAGGCCGCTCCGGAGCACTCGGGCCCGCGCGCCACCCTGGAGCAGATCGCCTTCACCCTGCAGACCCGCAACGAGCCGATGGCCGCGCGCCTGGCGGTGATCGCCAATACCCTGGAGGAGCTGCGCGCGCGCCTGCGAAGCTACCTCGACGGCCGGCCCGAGCCTGGACACTGCTTCCAGGGCACCGCGCGGGCCGAGCAGCGCTCGGGCGCCGTCCCCGTACACGGCCTGGACGAGTCGGCCCTGCGCCAGCTCGCGGCGCGGTGGGTGGAGGGCGCGGAGCCCGACTGGCGCGCGCTCTACCCCGAAGGCACGCCGCGACGTTTCCCGCTGCCCACCTACCCGTTCGCCGGGCGCTCCTACTGGCTGCCCAGGAGTGCTCCCACCGGAGCGCACGCCCCCGCCAAGCGGCTGCACCCGCTGCTGGGCCACAACACCTCCACGCTCGAAGCCGTCAGCTTCTCCACCTCCCTCTCCGCCGCGGACACCCTGCTCGCCGAGCACCTCGTCGAGGGGCGGCCCGTGCTCCCGGGAGTCGCCGCCCTGGAGATGGCCCTGGCCTCGGCCCGGCTCGCGGGGGCCGCTCCCGTCCAAATCCTGCGCGGCATCACCTGGGCGAGCGCGGCGAGCCTGCCCCCCGGCGGCACGCTCGACGTCTCCCTGGAGCTCCGGCCCCTGGGTGGGCACCTGATGTTCCGTCTCCTCGGCAGGGAAGGAGCGCTCTTCGCCCAGGGACAGCTCCAGCCTGGCACGCAGCCGCCCTCGCCCGGAGCGCTCCCCGACGTGGAGGCCCTGCGCGCCCGCTGTCCGCGGCCCCTTTCCGCCGAAGCGTGCTACCGCCTCCTCTCCGCTCGTGGCCTGGAGTACGGCGAGGGACTGCGCACCCTGCGCGCCCTCCACCTCGGACGGAACGAGGCGCTCGCCGAGCTGGGCCTGTCTCCCTGCGCGGCCTCGTCCACGGACTTCACGCTGCCCCCCGCCCTGCTCGACGGCTCCCTGCAGGCGGTCATCGGACTGCTGGCCGAAGGCACGGGAGGTACCACCCCCACCCACACCTGGCTCCCGTTCTCGCTGGGCGCGGTGTACCTGTACCGCCCCCTGCCCTCCGAATGCCTCGCCCACGTCACTCGCGGGGAGCAGCGAGGGAGCGCGGTGTCCTTCGACATCCAGTTGCTCGACAAGCAGGGGGAACTACTCGTCCGGTTGGAGGCATTCTCCATCCGGGAGGTCCCCTCCCGCGCCTCCACGAGCCCGAGTGAATCCGAGGGCAACGGGAGCCTGCGCATTCTCGGTGAGTCCTGGGTGTCCGAGCCCTCCGTGCAGGCGCCGTACGCGAGCCCCGGCACCCTCCTGCTCTTCGACCGGGACACCGCGCTGAGGGATGCCCTGCGGGCTCGCACCGGGGGGCCGGTGGTGCTGGTCCAGCCGGGCACGGGCTTCCAGAGGGTCGGCCCGCATCATTATATAGTGGCACCTGCGAGCGCCGAGGATGTGACCCGGCTGCTCCAGGCCCTGCGCGACGAGGGTCAGGTGCCCGCCGCGGCCCTCCACTGCTGGTCCCGCCCGTGCCCGCCCGAAT
>QKJM01000225.1 GCA_003249315.1 Archangium sp. | reverse complement strand
GTGGGGAGGACGCGGCGGAACTAGGCTGACGCGCCCCCTACCGAGAGGCAGGAGATGTCCACCCCCCACGCCCCACCGGACCGAGTGAAGGAGAAACGCTCCACCCGCGAGGTGGACGCCTTCTGCGTGCAGTTCGCCCCGCGCGCCCCGGGCCACCCGGCGGTGAGGGACTTGCAGCGGCTGCTGTCCGAGCTGCCCGCGCAGGGCCTGGAGGCGCGGCTGGAGTGGGTGGAGCGGCTGGTGAGCTGGCTGAAGGAGCCCCGGCCGGTACACGGGCTGGTGGAGGCTGACGAGCCGGAGGCGCCGGCGGCCTCGACGCGACTGGGGTTGCTGGCGAGGGTGTTGGAGGAGCGGGAGAAGCTGCGCGAGTCCCTGGGCGCGCTGGTACGGGAGGTGGTGAACGGGACGAGCGGATTGAGGCTCTTCGCCCAGGTGGGGTTGCCGGCCGGGCAGGGCTTCCTGGGCGAGGCGGTGGATCGCCTCACCCGCCACGTGCTGCCGTCGCCGCCCGAGCACCACCAGCTCTCGGAGTTGCTGCTGCGCCTCTTCCCGGAGCCTGGGGACGCCGCCTGGCTGGAGTCCCTCCCCCCGGAGCTGCTGGCGCGACTGACGGCGCTGCTGGGCGGGGCCCGGCCCCCAGAGCCCGCCCCGGAGGAGACGGTACGCACCTCACAGGTGGACGCGCTGGTGCTGCTATCGGCCCAGGTGGCCTCGCTGGGCCTGGCCGAGGACGTGCGCGAGCGTTGTCCGGAGGTGGCCTTCCGCGCCTCCCCCTTCCTGCGCCTGCGCCGGGTCTGCGACAGCGTGCTGGCGCGCGGCGCCGCCCCGGACTCCCTGCGCGAGCTGCAGGACGGGGTGGAGGAGTGCCGGCAGGTGGTGGAGATCGTCTCCGGGCACCTCGAGCAGTACGGAGTGAGCGTGGACCTGGTGTACCGGCTGGAGCGCATCCGCCGCGGGCTGGAGCGGATGGACGCCCTCGGCCGGGTGCTGCGCACGGCGCCGGGCGAGGAGCGCTGGCGCGAGGGGCTGGGGCTGGTGGGGGAACTGCTGCGCCAGGCGCACGAGGATCGCTCGGTGAGGGCGGTGGTGGGCCGCAACGTGCGGCTGCTGGCGCGCAAGGTGATTGAGCGGGCGGGCCAGTCGGGCGAGCACTACATCACCGCCACCCGGCGCGACTTCCATAACATGGTGCATTCGGCGGTGGGAGGCGGGCTGGTGATGGCCCTCACCGCGGCGCTGGAGATGTACACGGGGGGCCTGGCGCTGCCGCTCTTCTTCCAGGGGCTGGTGTACGCGAGCAACTACGTGGGCACCTTCCTGCTGATGCAGGTGCTGGGCTTCACCCTGGCCACCAAGCAGCCGTCGATGGCGGCGGCCACGCTGGCGAGCGCCATCGGCCAGGAGGGGCCGGAAGGCCCGGAGGGGCGGCTGAAGCACCTGGTGGAGCTGATTCCGCGGATTACGCGCTCGCAGCTCGCGGCGGCGCTGGGCAACCTGGGAGCGGCGTTGCTGGCGGCGCTGGGGTTGGCGATGGCCTTCCCGCTGGTGCTGCAGAGGCCGCTGCTCTCGGAGGAGACGGCGAGGGAGGTGGTGGCCTCGCTGCACCCGTGGCACAGCGGGACGGTGCCGTACGCGGCGCTGACGGGGTTGCTGCTGTGGGTGTCCAGCCTGGTGGCGGGGTGGCTGGAGAACTGGGCGGTGTTCCGGCGGCTGCCGGAGGGGCTGGCCCACCACCGGGTGCTGAGGCGGGTGCTGGGGGAGGCGGGGGCGAAGCGGCTGGGCGAGCTGTTCGGCCGGCACATCGCGGCGGTGGGGGGCAACGTGAGCCTGGGCATGCTGCTGGCGCTGCCGGTGGTGGCGGGAGCCTTCTTCGGGCTGCCGCTGGACGTGCGGCACGTGACGCTGTCCTTCGGACAACTCTCGCTGGCGGGCTACACGCTGGGCCCGGAGGCGGTGCTGCGGCCGGACTTCCTGGCGGCGCTGGGAGGGGTGGCGCTCACCCTGGCGATGAACTTCGGAGTGTCCTTCTCGCTGGCGATGGGGGTGGCGCTGCGGGCGCGCGACGTGCCCACCGCGGACGTCCTGGGGCTGGTGAAGATGACGGTGGTGCGCTTCATCGCGTCCCCGCGCTCCTTCCTCCTCCCCCCCCGCGAGCAACCAGGCGAGCCCGTGCCCCCCACGTTCGTCCCTCTCCCTTTGCGAGAGGGTCGGGGTGAGGGTGTCCCGGAGGACCCCGAGCTGCCCCAGCGGTCCACGGGCGAGAATAGGAATCCCTCACCCTAGCCCTCTCCCAGAGGGAGAGGGGACATACACGGCCTCCCCAGGGAGCACCCGGACGACCGCCCCTCGGACACTCCCCTCCACCTTTATTTCGGATGAGTGCGGTTCTCCGGTAGGTTCGCCCGCGCATGAGTGACTCGAGCCACAAGCCGCCGCGTATCGCCCTGGCTTATGCGAACCTGGTGGTCCGCAAACCGGGGACCCTCCTCCTGCTGCTCCTCGCCCTTCTGGGCGTCTCCGTGTGGGGCACCACGAAGCTGACCATCAACTCGAACCAGCTGGACCTCATCTCGCAGGATCTCCCCGAGGTGAAGGACGTCAAGCGGGTCATCGACATGGTGGGGGGCAGCGGCTACCTGATGATGGCGCTGCGGGGCGAGGACGAGGCCACCTTGAAGAAGGTCTCGGACGACGTGGCGGCCATGCTGACGGCGGACAAGGAGCACGTCCGCTTCATCACCTACAAGGTGCCCGTCGAGTTCGTACAGCAGAACATGGTCCTCTTCGTGAAGACGGAGGACCTGGCCGAGGGCAAGCGCCGCATCATGGCGTACCTGAAGGACCAGTTGCGCCGGGCCAACCCCTTCTTCATCGAAATCAAGAAGACCGAGCCGGTGCAGCTCGACCTGAATGATCTCATCGAGAAGTACAGCAGCGTCGGCAAGAAGAGCATCCGCGACGACTACTACATCGCGAAGGACCGCAAGATGCTGCTGGTCCTCATCAAGCCGATGTGGGACTCGAACGAGCTGGGCAAGACGAAGGCCTACGTGGAGAAGCTGCGGGGGGAGCTGGCGGCCTACTCGGGCAGCGAGAAGGCCGGGGGTGTGAAGCTGGAGGAGGACTACGAGCGCATGGGGGACAAGCAGCTCGTGACCTATGGCTTCACGGGCTCCTACAAGACGGCGGTGGACGACTCCTACGCCATCGAGGAGTCGCTGGAGCCGGTGTCGCTCATCGCCTTCGCGGCCATCTTCCTCATCACCATCTTCTTCTTCCGCAAGCTGGTGCCGACCATCATCGTGGCCAGCGGCACGGTGGTGGGAACGCTCTACACCATGGGCTTCACCTACGTGACGGTGGGTGAGCTGAACATGATTACGAGCATCCTCGGCGGCCTGCTGCTGGGGTTCGGCATCGACTACGGCATCCACCTCATCTACCGGACGCGGCTGGAGCTGGGACAGGGCAAGCGCTACGACGAGGCGCTGCGGGACGCCATCATCAACGCGGGGCGACCGGCGCTGGTGTCGGCGGTGGTGACGGCGGGCTCCTTCTACGTGCTGATGCTCAGCGACTTCCGCGGCTTCAGCCAGTTCGGCTTCCTGGCGGGGAGCGGCACCTTCATCATCGGCTTCACGCTGTACGCGTGGACGCCGGCGCTGCTGTCGCTCGCCGGGCGCCTGAACCCCGAGCTGCCGCGCAAGCTCATCGGCGAGATGCCGCCGCCAGTGGCCATGAGCAGCGCCACGGGCAAGGAGCTGCGGATTCCGCGGCCGGGCCTGGTCCTGGGGGTGTGCTCGGTGGTGGTGGCGGCGCTGTGCGCCTTCGCCATCCCCTGGGCGGACGTGGATCTGCCCAAGGACCGAGCCCCCACCCTGGTCGAGCGGATGAAGGCGGGCGTGCGCTTCAACTACAACAGCCGCGCGCTCATCCCCGAGGGGCAGACCTCGGTGCGGCTGATGGATGAAATCAACACCCGCTTCGACATCTCGAGCGATCCGCTGGCCGTCTACAGCAAGACGCTGGTGGAGGCGAAGGCCATCTACGACGAGCTGACGAACCACCCGGAGAAGTACCCCTCGGTGGACCAGGTGGTGAGCATCTACACCTTCGTCCCGCCGCCGGAGACGGCCGCGGCGAACGAGAAGATTCTGAAGGAGTGGAAGGAAGAGCTGGTGGACGTGGACGTGAAGGCGCTGCCGCCGGAGGCGCAGGAGAAGGCGGAGCTCTTCATGAAGATGCTGGAGGCGAAGCCCTTCGACGTGCATGGGGTGCCGGACCTGTACGCCGAGCAGTTCCGCCACCTGCCGAGCACGAAGCCGGAGAACCACGGCTACCTGACGTTCATCTACCCGAAGGTGGACCTGTGGGACGGCAAGCAGATGCTGGCGTTCGCGGACCAGACGAGCCGCATCCCCACGCCGGAGCTGAAGGATCCTCAGACGGGCGAGGTGATTCCGGCGCAGGTGAGGAGGGCCGCGGGCCCGGCGCCGCTGTTCGCCCGGCTGGCGCGGATCGTCCTCAAGGACGGGCAGATGGCGGTGTTGTGGGTGACGCTGTGGATTCTGGTGATGCACTTCCTGGACTTCCGCAACGTGAAGCTGGCGCTGGCCTCGGTGCTGCCGCTGACGGTGGGCCTGGCGATGATGCTGGGCATCATGGCGGTGGCGGATCTCCACCTGAACTTCATGAACATCATCATCCTGCCGATTCTCCTCGGCTTCGGGGTGAGCCACGGCCTGTACCTGTTGCACCGCTTCCTGGAAGGCACTTCGCCCGTGGTCGCGCTGGGGAGCGTGGGCTCGGCGGTGGCCTCGTCCACGCTGACGACGACGGCGGGCTTCGCGGCGCTGCTGGCGGCGAGCCACAACGGGTTGAAGTCCATGGGCCTGGTGGCCTGCATCGGCCTCATCACCACCCTGGTGGTGTCCTTCACGGTGCTGGCCGCGGTGATGCAGCTCATGTGGGACCGGATTCCGCGCAAGCTCAAGGACGAGCAGGGACACCTGCACCCCCCGTCCGGCTCGGACGAGTCGCGCGCGGCCTGAGGGCACCGGCTTTCCAGTAGACGACGCTTCCGGGCGGAGGCCCCTCGCCTCCGCCCTCCCCTGCTGAAAAGACTGCGGTCGTGTCCACCGCGGGCGACAAGTGCATCCTGGCCATCGACCTGGGAACGTCGGCCGTCAAGCTGGCGGCCGTCACCCTCGCTGCCGCGGATGACGGGCCTGCACCGCGACAAGCTGCCGGACCTGGTGCCGACCGCGACGGTGCGCGGCCCGCTGCGCGGCCACCGGCGGTACACCTGTGTGTGACGCTACGACACACGCAGCCAGGAGTAGCCGAGCGCTTCCTGGAGGATCTGCGTACCGCGGTGGCGCAGGTGAAGGCGAACCCGGGGGAGAAGGGAACGATGGCGCCCGTCTACGGCATGGCGGCCACCGTCCCCTTCCGAGGACTCCTGAGCGACCTCCTCAAGAGATACATGGACCCGCTCTACAAGGTGAAACCGGTCAAAAAATCCAGAGTGAACGAACCTGGACATTCGTGGCAGACTCCGGCCGATGGAGGAACGGAGGCAACTGCTCGCCAGGCTGGCGAAGAGCAGGCCTGAGAACCAGGTGCCAGGAATGTTCATCCAGGCGGCCCTGGACTCGGTGCAGGCTCTGGGGCCGGAGGCCACGAAGCGAGCGCTGAAGCACGTGGAGCCGCTCGGCTCGCTGGTGGAGAGCTACCGCTACCCCGTGGCCTCGGTGCTGATGGTGCTCGACGAGCTTGGCCAGATGGTGGAGGCCAACGGCGAGCCCTATGGCCACGCCCTCCACCGCGCTGGCATGGACGCGGGTCGGGCCTACGTCCGGAGCGCCATGGGGAGGCTGAACGCCCGGATGGCCGCCGCCACCAGCATCCACAGCACCCTGGAGCGCATCCCCACCGCCGCCGCCGTGGCGGTGACCTTCGGCCGGCACTCCTACCGCCGGGTGGGCCTCGCCTCCGGCGAGCTCCTCTTCGAGCTGGACCTGATGGGCCTCGCCTGGAACACCGGCATGGTGGTGGCCAGCACCACCGCGGCGATGGGCCTGGCCCCGGACCGACTGCAATTCGAGGGCATCCCGCTGAACGAGGATGCCAGCAGCTTCCTGCTCACGCTGCACTGGTAGCCCTCCCTTCCAGCTCTTCCAAAACACCGAGCACTCCAACTCCAGACATCTCGGACCGAGAGCAGTCTTTCGGGTTTCCACCCGTTGGAGCGCCCTCCCGCGCTCGCCATGAATGGCAGACATTCCGACATTCCCATTCGGAATCTCCAACCCCTTGTCATGACAAAAATCGTCACCACAAACCAGCAATGAATCGCGGGCCTCTCGCTTGACGAAAGGGCGCCCGACGTGTTTCCTGTGTCACGAGAGTTTTTAAAAGACTCTCCTCTCACTGGGGGTCCGCCATGCCTGGAAACCTGCCGGTCACCGGTCTGTCTTCTGGATATACCCTTCATCGGAAGGAAGGAGTACAGCTCATCCTGGCCGAAAGGGGAGAGGTGCTGGGCCGGGTGACGCAGCTCAGCCCCACGGCGGTATGGGTTCAGCCCGGGAAGGAGGCCAGGAGGCCGCAGCTCGAGAGGCAGCACTGGCTCTGCCTGGAAGCGGGAGGCACCCGGCTCGGGCCCCTGCGCGGCGAGCCCCGGTGGGGCGGGGGGCGAGAGGCGGAAGACCCCCTGGGGTTGCGGCTGCTGGACGTCCCGCTGGAGCAGGGGCGGCGGGTACTGGCGCTGCTGGAGGAGGCGGCGCGCCGCGGCACTGCCGAGCCCGAGTCCTCGCCCCTGCCGGTGCAGGAGGAAATCTCACACCGCGAGCGCATCCTCGAGCGACTCACCGCCGTGTGTGTGCTGGGCCGTCGAGGCGTGCTGCGCCGTCCGGGCCATACGCAGCATGTGGTGCTGGAGCACGTGGACGCAGGACGGGGCCTCCTGCACTGGCGCTGCACCTCGCCGGAGGCCGGATGGGGCACGCCGC
>QKJM01000372.1 GCA_003249315.1 Archangium sp. | reverse complement strand
CCCGCCCAGGCCTCGGAGCTGGCCGTCGACGCCACGGGGGCCGTGACGCTCGCCGGCGTGCTGCCCGGAGAGGTGGACTTCGGCGCCGGCCCGGTGGGGGGCCCTGGCCAGCCCTTCCTCGTCCGCTACACCCCCGCTGGAGAGCTGGACTGGGTACACGTGGAGGCCGAGCGCGGCGTCCCGATGGACCTCGCCCACGACGAGGCGGGCCACCTCTACCTGGCCGGGCTCCGCTTCCTCCCCTCCTCTCCCCTGCCCCGCCCCTTCCTCACCCGGGTGTCCCCCAGGGGCCAGCCAGGCTGGACGCGGGTGCTGGAGGAAGCGGTGGGGGCGAGCATGAGCGTCACCGCCCATGGTGACCTGGTGGTGGTGAGCGGCAACCTCACCGGCAGTCTCCTCTTCCGGGGCGAACGACTCGAGGCACCCCTGAGCCGCGGCTTCGCCCTCGCCTACGGCCGGGAGGGCGAGGAGCGCTGGGGCTTCCTCCTCGGCACCTCCTGGCCACTGGTGGAGGCGGCCCGAGGCATGGGGGTGGTGCTCGCCGGACGCTACTCGGGCGGCGAGGACTTCGGCCTCGGGCTGGGCCCCCTGCCCGGCTACCCCGGCTCCACCAACCTCTATGTGCTCCGCCTCCACCCCGAGGAGGGCACGCTGGCCTGGCTGCGAGCCTTTCCCACCCTCTCCACCCTGCCGGTGGCCCTCGACGCCACGCCCCAGGGGACCACGCTCGCCGGCACCTTCCGGGCCCCGGTGGACTTCGGCACCGGCCCCCTGCTCCCGGGCCCGGGCGGCAACGCCTTCCTCCTTCGCCTCGCTCCCTGAGGGCGGCGCGCTCCGGGTACGGGGGACGCACACACACCACGTACCACTTGCCCACCAACGGCAACGTCCTTCCGTCGTCCACCCCACGTCTTCCCACGCCTCCGCCCGCCACCGGACACCTTCTCCGCCTCGCCGCCGAGGCCGGTGTGCGCGGCTCGACGGCTCGCGGCTGGTGGCGAAATTGCTGTGGGCCTCCTTTCGGGCACGCCCCGAGAGGAGGTTTCGACGTGCATCCTTTCTTCCATTCCAGAGGTTGGCATGCAGCCGCGCTGGCGAGCGCCACGTGCGCGCTGCTGCTCCATGGCTGCAGTGATGAGTTGCCACGCGCGAAGGTGCTCCCGCCCATCGACACACCCAGCAACCCGGGCGACGGCACCGTCCCGGATCCTCCCGACGGCCACGAGAATCCGCCCCCGCCCTCGGCCTGTCAGGGGCCGGCGGACCCGGGCCGCGTCCCTCCGCACCGGCTCAACCGCACCGAGTACAACAACACGGTGCGCGATCTGCTGGGAGACACCTCCCGGCCGGCGAGCGACTTCCCATCGGACGACCACGGCTACGGCTACGACAACAACGCCACCATCCTCAGCCTCAGCCCGCTGTTGATGGAGAAGTACGCGACCGCGGCGAAGACGCTGGTGGAGGAGGCCTGGCTGCGCGACGCCACCAGCAGCAAGCCAATGGTGCGCATCTGCACGCCGGAGGTGGCGAACCCGGAGCCGTGCGGGCGGAAGATTCTGGAGCGCTTCGCCCGCCGCGCCTGGCGCCGCCCCGTCACCCCGGAGGAGGTGGACCGGCTGATGGGCTTCGTCGCGCTGGCGCGCGTACACGGGGAGGGCTTCGACGAGGGGATGAAGCTGGCGCTGCGCTCGGTGATGGTGTCGCCACACTTCCTCTTCCGGGTGGAGGCGGACCCGGAACCGGGTTCCACGGAGCCGCGCGCGCTCAGTGACTGGGAGCTGGCCTCACGGCTCTCCTACTTCCTGTGGAGCACCATGCCGGACGACAAGCTGATGGCGGCGGCCGAGGCGGGCAAGCTGAGCACGCCAGAGGAGCTGGAGCAGCAGGTGGTGCGGATGCTGAAGGACCCGAAGGCGAAGGCGATGGTGGACAACTTCGCCGGCCAGTGGCTGCACACGCGCGCCATGGCGTACGTCTCTCCGGACCCCACCTACGTCGCCTTCGACGATGAGCTGCGCGAGGCCATGCGCCAGGAGACGGAGCTCTTCTTCAACGAGTTCCTCCATGGAGACCGGCCAGTGCGCGACATGATGGACGCGGACTTCACCTACCTGAACGACCGGCTGGCGGAGCACTACGGGCTGCCTCGGCCGGGCTCGAGCACGATGAAGCGGGTGAGCATCGCGAAATACCCGGAGCGCGCGGGCCTGCTGGGGAAGGGCTCCATCCTCACCATCACCTCCCACCCGGAGCGCACCTCGCCCGTGCGGCGCGGGGTGTGGGTGCTGGAGCAGCTCCTGTGCAGGCCACCACCTCCACCGCCGCCGAACGTGCCGGACCTGCCGGGCGTGGACACGAACCTGAGCGTCCGGGAGCAGATGCGCCAGCACCGGGAGGACCCCGCGTGCGCGGGCTGCCACAGCATGATGGACCCCATCGGCTACGGGTTGGAGAACTTCAACGTCGTGGGGGCGTGGCGCGTGAAGGAGGAGTACAGCGACGCGCCGATCGACTCCACCGGTGAGCTGCCCTCGGGGCAGACCTTCCAGAACGGAGTGGAGCTGCGCGACATCCTCAAGGAGGACCCGCACCTGACGACGTGCGTGGCCGAGCACCTGCTCATCTACGGGCTGGGCCGAGGGACGCTGGAGACGGATGCGTGCCTTCTGGAGCAGGTGGTCCACGAGGCCGAGACCCGGAACGGGAGTCTGATGGACCTCATCATCTCGCTGGTTCGGAGCGTGGGCTTCACCCACCGGCGAGGGGAACTCAACGCGGAGGGGGAACCATGAAGAAATTCGAGCTGTCGCGGCGGACGATGCTGCGAGGTGCGGGGGCGCTGATGGCGCTGCCGTTGCTGGAACAGATGATGCCCTCGATGGCGCGGGCGGCGCCGGGAGACCCCACCGTACCCGTGAGGATGGCCATCTTCTACGTGCCCTGCGGCTTCTACATGGACAACTGGACGCCCGAGGGAGAGGGGAGCCTCTGGACGCTGTCACCCACGATGGAGCCGCTGGCGCCGGTGAAGGACGACGTGCTGGTGCTCTCCGGGCTGTCGCATGAGCCGGGGAGGCCGGAGGAGTTCGGCCACCACGCGGCGGGGACGGGGGCCTTCCTCTCGTGCGTGAGGGCCTACAAGACGAGCCGGAGCGACGAGGTGCGCGCGGGGCGCACCATGGATCGCATCGTGGCGGACCACCTGCGCCCGTACACGCGCCTGCCGTCGCTGGAGCTGGGCCTCGAGGGCGGAGACGGGACGGGCTCGTGCGACGCCGCCTATAGCTGCTCCTACACGCGCACCGTCTCCTGGGCCGCTCCCACCACCCCCATGGCCAAGGAGATCAACCCGCGGTCGGTATTCGACCGGCTCTTCGCGGGGATCGATCCCGGGGCCACGAAGGAGCAGATAGAGAAGCGGCGGGCCTACGAGCAGAGCATCCTCGACTTCGTGAGGGAGGACGCGAAGGCGCTGGAGAAGCTGCTGGGGGTGTCGGACCAGAGGAAGCTGGACGAGTACTTCACCAGCGTGCGCGAGCTGGAGCTGCAGTTGGAGGACCTGGGAAAGGACTTGAACCTGACCTGTACGCCGGGGCTGCCCCCGGTGGCCTCGACGGACGTGAGGGTGAACTCGAAGCTGATGTGCGACCTGATGGTGCTGGCCTTCCAGTGCGACATGACGCGGGTGGTGACCTTCATGATCGGCAACGCGCGCACTGACCGGGTGTACGACTTCCTGGGGCTGACGAACGGGCACCACTACTACTCGCACCACAAGCGCAGCTCCGCCAACTACGCGGCGCTGGCGAAGATCGACCGGTGGGAGATGGAGCAGTTCAGCTACCTGCTCCAGAAGATGAAGAGCGTGCCGGAGGGAACGGGGACGCTGCTGGACAACTCGCTGGTGTACTTCGGAAGCGAGGTGGCGGATGGGAACTCGCACGGGCACCGGGACATGCCGGTGGTGCTGGCGGGGAAGGCCGGAGGCCAGATGACGCCGGGCAGACACGTCATCTACGAGGATGACCCGCCGATCGCCAACATGCTCATCTCCATGATGCAGATGATGGGAGTGCAGATGAGCACCTTCGGAGAGGACGGGACGGGCCCGCTCCCCGGCCTGAAGGAGTAGCCCTCCCCCGCGAAGGACTCCGGCGTCGGCCGCGAAACGAAGCCCGGCGCGGGGGTCCGTGTGGTCCATGACATCGCTCGGTGGAGGTCCCCTCTCCCTCTGGGAGAGGGCTAGGGTGAGGGTGTACCCCCAAAGGAGCTTCCACATGGACCCCCGAAAGATGGGACTGCTCGTCGTTCCACTGACCGGCCTGGCGGCATGGGCGACGGGATGTGGCACCGCGGAGCCCGCCGCCCCGAGCGAGGGCACGCCGCCAGACACGAGCACGCCGCCGGACACGAGCATACCGCCAGACACGAGCACGCCGCCGGACGCGGGCTCGGCCTTCGCGAACGCCCTGCTGTCAGCGCACAACGAGGTGAGGGCGGGCGCGCAGCCGGCGCCGCAACCACCGCTGGCGCCGTTGACCTGGTCGGCGGAGGCGGCGGCGAAGGCCCAGGCGTGGGCGAACCAGTGCCAGTGGAAGCACAACCCGAACCTGGGAGACTACGGGGAGAACCTGATGGCGGCTGCGCCCCCCGGCTCGCTGACGGAGCGGGAGGTGGTGATGAGCTGGGCGTCCGAGGCGAAGAACTACAGCTACGCGAACGACACGTGCAGCGCGGTGTGCGGCCACTATACGCAGGTGGTGTGGCGGAACACGAAGCAGGTCGGGTGCGCCACGGCCATCTGCGACAAGAACTCCCCCTTCTCCAGCTTCAGCCGGTGGCAGCTCTGGGTCTGCGACTACACGCCACCGGGCAACTTCGTGGGGCAGAAGCCCTACTGAGCGGGGCGCCTCACTCCTTCTTCAGGTGGAAGGACCGGGTCCGCTCCCAGGCGGCGGTGGTTCGTCGAGGCCCCTCAACTGCTCCTCGGCCATCCGGCGGTATTGCGGCACGATCTCCACGGCCAGCACGTCGCGCATCTGCTGGCGCGCACCTTCAAGGTCTCCCGCGTCCCGGAGGCTCGTCATCCGATACATCGCGCGCAGAAATCGACGTTGGCCATCCTGTAGGCGAGAAAGAATCATTCCCATCAGGGCCTCGGCGCCTTCCGGGCTATTGAGGGCTTCTTCTGTCTCGGCCTCGCAGACGGCTGCCGTGGGGGCCATCCGGCTCAGAAGGGCGCGCACGTCCTCGGTAAGTTCCAGCGCGTGCCCCTGCTGGATGCGTTGGGAGAGGGCAGCGAGCTGCGGCCGGTCGTGCAGGTCCGGGTTGAGCTGCCCGGTTGCGCGCACTTCTGCCAACCCGGTCAATTTCTCCAGGGCAATTTCAGCCTGCTCCCGATAAAAGGGGACGACCTCCACAGCGAGCACATCACGCATGAGCTGCCGTGCCCCGTCGAGATCGCCCGCATCCCGTAGGTCGTAGGCCCGGTCTCGCGCACGACTCAGCCGCCATGACCCATCACGAATGCGCCGCCGCACTTCCTGTAGCAGAGTCGTAGCGGTGGCCAGGCTGCGGAGGGCGCTCTCTGCATCCTCGTCGCTAATGGCCACCTCGCGAGCGCTGCGCAGCAAAAGAGCGCACGTTTCATCGGTGAGTTCTAGGGGCTCACCCTGCTCCAGGACCCGTTTTGCCAGCGCCCGAATGGGGTCCCAATCAATCTGCCTGTCGGACATCTCCGCTCCTATTCCTTACGCTCAAAGGGTGGGCGAGGCCGCAGGGGGCTGGTTCCCGTTTGCCCGTTCTGATAGGTTACCCCGTACCATGTGCAAGGCCCTACTTTTCCGGTCTACCCTTCTGCTCGTCTTCATGGCTTTTCCGGCAAGAAAAAGGCCGCGGTCGTTTTCCACGTCAAGAACCTCGATCCAAACACCCCCTGGAAGGTAAGGGAAGTCCTCCTGTCCCCTTCGAGACCAGGGGAGGAACCCGGGGTCGTTTTCAAAAAACAAGCGAAGCCGTTTGCCCTGCGAACAGACCGGGAGGAGAGCGCACCCGGCGCGACAGGACGAGTCGCCATCGTCGTGGACAAGAGCGCTTTCGCCTCGGAAAACGGTCTGACCGATCTTGTTCTAGAGCTATTTCGTCACGACGGACAATTGAACGCCGTCCTTGTCCTGGATCATCGACTCGCTCGGGAGTAAGCGCGCCGTCATGCCATCAACCAGAGCACTACCATCGCTCTTCGCTGTAGCCCTGCTATCTACAGCCCCCGGCTGTCCTCCCGCGAGCGTGCCTTTGCGCGCGGACGGAACCCCTGGCCCGCAGGAGTGCTCGGAAGAAGCGCTCAAGACAATGCGGATTCTCCAGATGCATGTCGGAGATGCAGCGGACGTGGAACTCGACGCCAACCAGATGGATGCTCGCCCCATTACACTCTACGAGGGTCCGGTTGAGAGTTTCCTGGAGGAGTCCTTGGGTGCGCTCGACCCTGGAACCCGCCTGTACGGCCAGGTCTGGACGAGTGGACCGCAGGTTGTCGTCCGGTACTACGAGGCCAAGCCCCCTCGTGGGGACACTGTGCCCATCTGTGCAGTGGCCCGGCTCGGACGCGGCCAGATGAGGAAGAAACCGGAGTCGAAGCCCGGAACCGCCATTCTCGACTACTCCGGCGCCCTGGCCTTCGTTGTCGATTCGTTCCGCTGAACCCCCTCTCCCTGCCCCCCCTCCCTGGTTGACCCTGGAAGGGGGAGTCCTCCCGAGCGGGACGCCTCACTCCTTCTTCAGGTGCTCCGCGAGGAAGGCGCGGGTCTGCTCCCACGCGGCGGCGGCGGCCTCGGCGTCATAGCGCGCGCTGGAGGGGTTGGCGAAGGCGTGCTTCGCGTCGTAGGTGATGATGCGGTGCGCCACCCCGGCGTCCGAGAGCGCCTGGTCGAACTGGCGCACCTGCTCCATCGGAATGGATTCGTCCTGCGTCCCGAAGATGGCGAGCACCGGCGCCTGGATGGCCTTCAGCGACTGCACGTCGAGCAGCGGCCGTCCGTAGTACATGACGACGGCGTC
>QKJM01000374.1 GCA_003249315.1 Archangium sp. | reverse complement strand
CGTCGGAGAGTTCACTCTCGGATAGTCTCCGCGCCACCTCGGGGTCTCCCGCCCCGAAAGGTCCGGAGTCCACGTGAGGCACTTCGTCATGGTCGCCGCCGGGGCCACCCTCTGGGGGTGCTGGTCCCTCTTCCTGCGGCCCGCCGGGCTCACCGGCCCCCAGAGCGCCCTGCTCGCCCTGGGCGTCATGTCCCTGCCCGCCCCCTTCGTCCTGCGCCGCCGGGCCCTGGCGGATCGCCGCGCCACCCTCGCCCTGGTCGTGGTGGGGCTCGCTGATGCCGCCAACACCGCCCTCTTCTTCGCCGCCATCCAGCGAGGCCCCCTCGCCGTCGCCGTCCTCACCCACTACCTCGCTCCCCTCCTGCTCGCCCTCACCGCCCCCTGGGTGCTCCACGAGCGCCGCTCCCCCCGCGCTCTCCTCGCCGCCCCCTTCACCCTTCTCGGCCTCGCCCTCCTGCTCGGCACACCACAGGGGGGGCTCGCCGCGCCGTGGACCGCTCTCCTCGGAGGTGCCAGCGCCCTCTTCTATGCCGCCATCGTCCTCGGCTCGAAGCAGGCCGCCCGCGCGTACTCGCCCCTGGCCATCACCTCCCTCCACGCCCCCGTCGCCGCCCTGGCGCTCCTGATCGTCTTCGGCCGCGACGCCCTGCCTCCCGCGCTCGACACCTCCGTCCTCCAGGTGCTCGTCGGCGGAGGGGTGTGCGGCCTCCTCGCCAACACCCTCTTCAACACGGGCCTGCGCCACGTGCCCACCGCCGCCGCCGGCGCCCTCACCTGGCTGGAGCCCCTCACCGCCGCCCTCCTCGGCCAGCTCGTCTTCGGCGAATCCCTCGGTCCCCTCGCCCTCCTCGGCGGCCTCCTCATCCTCGGCACCGGCGTCTGGGTCGCCAGCGAGTCCCAGGCGCCCTCCACCGCTCCGGTCACCTCCGGATCCGGGTGAGCGGGCAGGCGGACCGGCACGGAATCGTCCTCCCCTCAAATCCCCGCTTGCACTAGGGGTCCCTCGTCAGTTCTTCTTTCACTCAGACTGTGCCCGGGACTCGGGGGCAGTGCCCGCCATGGAACCCACCGTCGACAGCCGTGAGTACCGCGTCGTCTTCTTCTGCCCGACCTCGAGCGCGCCGCTCGAGCACATCGAGGCTCCTGTACGCCGCGTCCTCTCCCGCATCGCCGCCCCTCCCGCCGAGCTGGCTCCCCTGGAGGCCGCGGGCACCCTGGGAGAGGCCGGCTGGCGCGTCTACCTGGTGCGCTCGATGACCGAGCGCTCCGCCGCGCACGCCCTCTCCGCCCACGTCACCGAGGTGGCCTCCGCCATCGCCACCGAGCTCGACACCGAGGTCCTCGGCCTGTACGTGGATGTGGGCAGCGACTCGGCCCGCATCTGCCGCTGCCTGCCGGACGAGAGCCCGGAGACGTTCGCCGGCCGCCGCCGGGTGGTGCTGGAGCGCACCTCCGAGTGGCTGGACATCAACCCGGCGAGCCTCTCGGCCCTCTTCCAGCTCGGGCTGGAGGATGCCGAGGACGAGCCGGACGCGGAGGATCGCTTCGTCGAGGCGAAGCTGCGCGAGGCGCGTGAGTACATGCAGCGCTACCGTCAGAGCAAATGAGGAGCCGGACCCCGGAGGATCTCTCCGGTCGCTGTCCGAGCTGCTACCTGCCACTACACCTGTGCCTGTGCGCCGAGGTGCCTCGGGTGGAGACGCGCACCCGCGTCCTGGTCATCCGCCACAACAAGGAGGCCAACAAATCCACCAACACGGCGCGTCTGGCGGCGCTGGCGCTTCCCCGCTGCCACATCCTCACCTATGGAGCCCCGGGTCAGCCCTTCGACGTGTCGGTGCTGGAGGCCCCGGACACATGGGTGCTCTTCCCGGACGCGAAGCCGCCGCCTCCGGGAACGCCGCCGCCCGCGCACCTGGTGGTGCTGGACGGCAACTGGACGCAGGCGCGGCGCATGTACCAGCGCCTGCCCGAGCTGCGCCGGCTGCCGGGCATCTCCCTGCCACCTCCCGCCCCGGACACCCGCCGCCTGCGCCGCCCGCCCCACCCCGAGGGCATGTCCACCGTGGAAGCCATCGCCGGGGCCCTCTCCCTGCTCGAGGGCCCCGAGGTCGCCCAACCCCTCTACGAGCTCCATGAGCGGATGATCGATCGCGTGTTGACCTGCCGCGGCCGGCTCGCGATCTGAGCGAGCTACACCCGGATACAGACCGAGCCGGGGGCGGAATCGGGGATCGACAACTTTCCGTCACGCGCGGGGGTGCTACTTTCCGTGCGTTCGAGTATAGGGCCCGAGTCAAATTCTCAACTTTGTCAACATGGAGGGGTCGTGCAGGCAGAAAGTCTCGTATGGCTAGCGCCCGCATCGGGTGCGCTGGCATTGGTTGCGGCATTCATCCTGTCCTCGTGGATCCGCAAGCAGGACGTGGGAACGCCGGAGATGGCGCAGATCGCCACCGCCATTCGTGAGGGCTCCATGGCGTTCCTCGCGCGGCAGTACCGGGTGCTGGCCATCTTCGTGGTGATCATCGCGATCCTCCTGGCCATCGGCTACTGGACGGATCCCCGCTCGCACGGGCTGATAGCGCTGTCGTTCATCATCGGAGCGATCGCCAGCGGACTCGCGGGCTACTTCGGAATGCAGGTGGCCACGCTGGCCAACGTGCGCACCACTGCGGCGGCGCGCACCGGCCTGTCGCACGCGCTGGCGGTGTCCTTCCGCGGCGGCGCGGTGATGGGACTGAGCGTGGTGGGCCTGGGCCTGCTGGGCCTGGGGTCGCTCTACCTCATCTACCCGATGACGGGCATCTTCCAGGTGGAGACCGAGCCGGGCCTGAACCGGCTGCTCACGGTGCTCTCCGGCTTCTCGCTGGGCGCCTCGTCCATCGCCCTCTTCGCGCGCGTGGGTGGCGGCATCTACACCAAGGCGGCGGACGTGGGCGCGGACCTGGTGGGCAAGGTGGAGGCGGGCATCCCCGAGGATGATCCGCGCAACCCCGCCGTCATCGCCGACAACGTGGGTGACAACGTGGGCGACGTGGCCGGCATGGGCGCCGACCTCTTCGAGTCCTACGTGGGCGCCATCATCGGCACCATGATCCTCGGCATCACCCTGCGCAGCGGCCAGAACGAGATGATCACCTCGGCGGTGGTGCTGCCGCTGCTGCTGGCGGCGCTGGGCATCGTCATGTCCGTCATCGGCGTCTTCTTCGTGCGGGTGAAGGAGGGCGGCAGCCCGAGCAAGGCGCTGCACAGCGGCACCATCGGGGCCACCATCCTCACGCTCATCGGCTCGTACTTCCTCATCACCACGTTGCTGCCGGAGACCTTCCGGGTGATGGACAACACCGCCAGCCCGGACAAGGACTTCGGCGCCATGGGCGTCTTCTGGGCCACGCTGTCGGGTCTGGTGGCCGGTACGCTCATCGGCCTCATCACCGAGCACTACTGCGCCAAGGAGGGCAAGCCGGTCGGGGAGATCGTCGACGACTCGCGCACCGGCGCGGCCACCAACATCATCACCGGCATGGCGGTGGGCATGCGCTCCACGGCCATCCCCATCCTGATCATCGCGGTGGCCATCATCGTGTCCTTCGCGGTGTCGGGCCTGTACGGCATCGCCATCGCCGCGCTGGGCATGCTGTCCACCACGGGCGTGCAGCTGGCGGTGGACGCCTACGGCCCCATCGCGGACAACGCGGGCGGCATCGCGGAGATGAGCCACCTGCCCAAGGAGGTGCGCGGGCGCACGGACACGCTGGACGCGGTGGGCAACACCACGGCGGCCATCGGCAAGGGCTTCGCCATCGGCTCGGCGGCCCTCACCGCTTTGGCCCTCTTCGCCGCCTACCAGACGCAGGTGGGCCTGAGGGCCATCGACGTGACGCGTCCCAACATCATGGCCGGCCTCTTCGTGGGCGCCATGCTGCCCTACCTCTTCTCCTCCATGGCCATGCGCGCCGTGGGTCGCGCCGCGGGCAAGATGATCGACGAGGTGCGCCGTCAGTTCCGGGAGATCAAGGGCCTGATGGAGGGCACCGCCCGTGCGGACTACGCGCGGTGCGTGGACATCTCCACCGGCGCGGCCATCCGGGAGATGGTGTTGCCGGGGCTGATGGCGGTCACCGTCCCGGTGCTGGCCGGCTTCATGGACAAGACGGGCGGCACCCTGGGCGGGCTGCTGGCCGGAACGCTGGTGTCCGGCGTGCTGCTGGCCATCTTCATGTCCAACACCGGTGGCGCCTGGGACAACGCCAAGAAGCGCATCGAGGACGGCATCCACGGTGGAAAGGGCTCGGACGCGCACAAGGCGGCCGTCACCGGTGACACCGTGGGCGATCCGTTCAAGGACACCGCCGGCCCCTCGCTCAACATCCTGGTGAAGCTGCTCTCCGTGGTGGCCCTCATCATCGCCCCGCTCATCAGCAAGTACGGCTTCAACTTCTGGGGCCACTAGTCCCCGCGCGGTCCGGGCCCCGAGCCCGGCCCGCTCCCTGACAAGGGCTCGGAATCCAGGGTGGGTTCCGGGCCCTTCGTCTTTGCGGGCCTGGCCTCTGGCTTCGGTACATCTCGGCACATGAAACCAGTACACACCTACATGGCCTACTCGGGAGGATAGGGCGCGAAGTGCGTGCCCTGCCGCTGAGAGCGGCACATTCCGGGTGCGCCACAACCTGAGAGGTGCATGAGATGACCCAGGCTTCGGGCGGTAGTTCCCCTTCCCCCTCGCGGTGGCTGATGGCGGCCACGCTGCTATGTGCGATATCCGCCTGCAAAGGCACCTGTGGCGGCGAGTCGAAAGCCCCCACGGCCTCCGGCCCCACCGCGGCGGCCACCGCGACGCAAGGAGATGAAGAGGCTCCCTTCCCCGAGGCGCTCCTACCGACGAAACCCGTGGACGAGCGCGAGCTACCGGTGGCCCTGGGGGATCTGGAGGAGATGCAGACCCGAGGCACCCTGCGCATCCTCATCGACGGGACGGAGGAGGACTTCCTGCCCCGTCAGGGCAGCCCCAAGGAGGAGGAGCGCGCGCTGCTGCGGCGCTTCGCCGAGCGCCATGGCCTGCAGGCGGAGTTCATCGGGGTGTCGGGCTTCGATCGGCTCATCCCCCTACTGCTCGAGGGAAAGGGAGACGTCATCAACGCGGGCCTGACGGTAACGAAGGCGCGCGCCGAGCAGATTGCCTTCACCCGCCCGCGGGTGGTGGTGAGCGAGTTCGTGGTGGGGAGGAAGGGCGCCGAGGACAACCCGCGCAGCGTGGAGCAGCTTGCCGGCAAGAAGGTACACGTACGCGCCAGTTCCTCCTACGCGGACACCCTGCGCGAGCTGGCCAGTGAGAAGGCGCCGGGGCTCACCATCGAGCCGGTGCCGGAGAACATGGATCCGGAGCAGCTTGCCTACGAGGTATCGCGCGGCCAGCGCCCGCTCACCGTGGTGGATGGCAACCTGCTGGACTCCATCGAGGCATACAACCCCGACGTGGAGCGGCTCTTCTCCATCGCGGACGGGCGGCAGCTCGCCTGGGGTCTGCGCAAGGAGAACCCCAAGCTGAAGGCCGCGCTGGACACCTACCTCATGGAGATGGCCCTCACCGACTACACCTCCGAGCGCTTCACCGGAGATCTGGACGCCATCCGCAAGCGCGGGGTGCTGCGAGTCCTCACCCGCAACAATCCCATCACCTACTTCCTCCACCGCGGCGAGCCCATGGGCTTCGACTACCAGCTCGCCAAGGCAGCGGCGGACGAGCTGGGCGTGCGGCTGGAGGTGGTGGTGCCCCCCTCGAGGGATCAGCTCATCCCCTGGCTGCGAGAGGGCAGAGGCGACGTCATCGCCGCCTCGCTCACCATCACCCCCGCGCGCGCCGCGGAGGTGGCTTTCAGCCGGCCCTACCTCTACGTGGACGAGGTGTTGGTGCAGCGCACCGCCGGGCCCAAGGTGGCCTCGCCCGCGGAGCTGAAGGGGAAGACGGTATACGTGCGCAAGTCCTCCAGCTACTACCAGACGCTGCTCGCGCTGCAGAAGCAGTACGGCCCCTTCTCCATCGAGCTCGCCCCGGAGGATCAGGAGACCGAGGTGGTGTTGGATCAGGTGGCGGAAGGGAAGATCGACTTCACGGTGGCGGACAGCCACATCCTCGACGCGGAGCTGGTCTATCGGGACGACCTGGAGGCAGCCTTCCCCCTGGCGCAGCCGACTGGGGATGCGGGAGCGCCCGCCCAGAAGGAGATCGCCTTCGCGGTGCGCAAGGAGAGCCCGAAGCTGCGCGCCTTCTTCGACGACTTCGTGAAGAAGACGTACCGCGGCGTCCACTACAACATGTGGCGCAAGCGCTACTTCGAGAACAAGCGCCACATCACCCGGGCCAAGGAGGAGCGGGCCGGAAACAGCGGGCAGCTCTCCCCGTATGATCCGCTCATCCAGAAGTACTCCTCGCGCTACGGCTTCGACTGGCGGTTGATGACGGCGCAGGCTTGGAGGGAGAGTCACTTCAACCCGCAGGCGAAGAGCTGGGTGGGGGCACAGGGCCTCTTCCAGGTGATGCCTACCACGGGCAAGTCCATGGGCTTCTCCGACCTGGAGGATCCGGATGAGGGCACGCACGCGGGCGTGAAGTACATGCACCAGATGCTGGGCCGTCTGGCACCGGAGATTCCCTTCAAGCACCGGCTGCGCTTCGCCCTGGCGTCCTACAACGTGGGGCTGGGACACGTGCTGGACGCGCGGCGGCTGGCCTCGGAGCAGGGGTTGAACCCGAACAAGTGGTTCGGCCACGTGGAGAAGACCATGCTGCTGCTGGAGAAGCCGCAGTATTACAAGCGCGCGCGCCACGGCTACTGCCGCGGCTCCGAGCCGGTGAACTATGTCTCCGACATCCAGTCGCGCTATGCCGAATACGTAAAGGTCGTGCAGTAAACAGCCGGGGGCCCGCGGAAGACCCACGGGCCCCTGCTCCGCCTCACCCTTCGATCGGCTTGACAGGGCGCGGTGCGGTCCACATAGCTGGGCGACCTCAACCCCCACCTACTGGAACCGACCCATGTCCCTGTCCATGTACCAGGCC
>QKJM01000691.1 GCA_003249315.1 Archangium sp. | reverse complement strand
CCCGAGCACCATCGTGAATGCCGCCTTCGACGAGCTGGGCAAGCCCTACGCGGTGTTGCCGCTGGTGGCGCTGGTGATGCGCATGTTCCGCGGCGAGGAGTGGGGCAACCCGGACGACGACGACAACACACAGAACTACTTCTGCTCGCAGTTGGTGTCGCGCTGCTACCGCAAGGCCGGGGTGGACCTGATGCCTGGAAAGGCCGACGCCGACACCAGCCCCGGGGACATGGCGCGCTCGGGACTGCTCCTCTTCCGCGGCGTGCTGCACGGCCACCCCGAGGGCATCCCCGTCACCGACCCGACGGACATCGGGAAGGGGCCGTCGGGCACCCGCGCGGCCTGAGCGGGAGCCCCCCGAGGCGCTCCCGGGGCTTCCTCAGGCCCGCCTCGACTGGCGGCGCTCGGCGATGCCCCGAGCCAGCTTCGCCTGCTGCTTCCAGTGCCCGTACAGCCGCCCCTCCGAGGCCAGCCGGTCCAGCTCCCGGCGCGTCTCGTCGTCCACCTCGCCCGGAGCGGCGTCCCGGAAGGGCGTGCCCGGCAGGGGCATGAAGGTGTGCCCATGCACCTTCGCCCCGAGCTCCGACAGCCTCCGCATCAGCGCCAGCGTCGCCCGCACGTCCTCCGGCGCCTCCTCCGGCAGTCCGAGGATGAAGTCCACGTTCGGCAGGAAGCCCTCCTCCACGGAGATCCGCACCGCCCGCTCCACCGTCTCCACGTCGTGTCCCCGCCGGCTCGCCCGCAGGATGCGATCGCTCCCGGACTGGCCGCCGATGATGAGGTTGTCGTTGTCGACGTACCGCTTCAGCAGCGCCAGCGCCTGGGGTGTCACGTGCTCCGGCCGCACCTCGGAGGGGAAGGTGCCATAGAAGATTCGCCCGTCCGGGCCGATGGCCTCGCGCACCGAGGCCAGCAGGTGCTCGATGGCGTCCAGGTTCACCGACTCGTCCGGCGAGCCGTAGGAGAGGGAGGTGGGGGTGATGAAGCGCACGTCCCGCTTGCCCCCCTCACGCAGCACCCGCGCCCAGTGCGCCACGTTCTCCACGCTCCGGTGCCGGAAGCGCGCCTTGCTCATGAAGGGCGTCTGGCAGAAGCGGCACGCGTAGATGCAGCCGCGCGTAATCTCGATGGCCCCGAACTTGTGGTGCCTCGGCGCGAAGGGAGGGTGCGTGTCCAGCAGCACGCCCTCTCCGCGCCCCTGGGGCACCAGCCGCCCCTCCTCCAGCCGCGCCAGGCCCCGCGTGAGCCGGGGGTCCTCCCCGCGCACCAGCCGGCGAAGCAGCTCCAGCAGCACCGGCTCGCCCTCCCCCACCGCCACCAGGTCGAAGCCCGCCCGCAGCGTCTGCTCCGTCTCCGCGGTGGCATGCACCCCGCCAGCGATGCAGAGCACCTCCCGCCCCTCCAGCCGCTCGCGCAGCCAGGTCAGCTCCTCCACCGCCGCGGGGAAGCTCGCCGAGTAGAACGACCAGGCCACCACCACCCGGTAGCCCTCCTCCAGGCACTGCCTCACCGTGGCCAGCAGCGCCTCCCTCTCACGCGGAAAGCGCAGGGCCACCTCCTGGCCCACCTCGTCCGCCTCGACCGCACCCGCCAGCGCGGTGAACGCGTACTTGCCCGGGTACTGGTAGCTCAGCACCAGGGCGATCTTCTCCTTGGACAGCATGGGTGGAAAGTAACACGCTCCTATATAGAACAGACGCACCGCGGCACCTGTCCGCCCGAAGGGGGCTTTGGCTACAGTGGGCTCGAAACCCAGGAGAGCCCAGCATGACTGCTCAACGCGAGTGGACCTTCGGGAACAACCAGGTGGACTTCGAGCCGCCGGACCTGGTGGTGGCGAGGTTCAATGGAGCCATGAACCTCGAGGAGGCCGAGCGCACCATCGAGATATACCGGGACCTGGGTACCCGGGAGCCCTTCTTCCTCATCTCGAACGTGTCGGACTCCAGCATGGAGAAGGAGGCCCGGGAATACCTCACCCAGAACATGCGCACCGAGTGGCTGCTGGGGGTGGTGTACGTGGGAGCGGGGCTGGTGCAGAAGGCCGCCACCAAGGCGATGACCTTCGCCGTCTCCCTCACCGGCGGCACCAACATGGACTTCCTCTTCGCCGGCACGGAGGAGGAGGCGCGCGCCCTCTACGAGCGCAAGCGCCAGGAGAGGAGCGAGCGGGTGGCCTGAGGCCCGAGGCTTCCCCCGCGGGAAGTCAGGCCTGCTCCACCGCCTGTCGCAGCTCACGGAACAGCCGCGCCAGGTCCTCCAGCCGGTAGTGCGCGTTGAGGCCGCTCGGGTTGGGCAGCACCCAGACGCGCGCGCCCCCGAGCGGCTCCGGCTGGAGCCCCAGCGAGGCCCCGGGGCGGCCGAAGGCCGAGCGCCAGGCGCCGATGCCCAGCACCGCGAGGAAGCGAGGACCGTAGCGCCGCACCCGCTCCTCCAGTCGCTTGCCCCCCTCGACGAACTCCCGGGCCGACAGCTCGTCCGCGGTGGCCGTGGCCCGCTCCACCACGTTGGTGACGCCGTAGCCGTGCGCCAGCAGCTCCCCCTGCTCGTATGGCGCCAGCAGCCGCTCGGTGAAGCCCGAGGCGTGCAGCGCCGGCCAGAAGCGGTTGCCGGGCCTCCCGAAGTGGCAGCCCACCGCCGCCGTGTAGAGGCTGGGGTTGATGCCGCAGAAGAGGACCTTCAGCCCGGGTGCAATCACATCCGGCAGCGTCTTCCCCCGAGCGGCTTGCAGCTCTTCCTTCGTCGGCTTGCGAGGTGGCTTCAGACGTAACCTCCTGTCCCCAACCTACACCGTCATCCCCGCGATAGCAGCCCTTTCCGAAGGGTGAACCGGTGGACGGTCGCCCCCACTCCCCCTCGCCCTCCGAGAGCGGGCGGCTACAGTCGGGAAACCATGCGCTCCCTCGACATCGAAGACGAGACGATCGCCTCCATCCTGATCGCCGACGACCTGGCCCCGCCGGACGCGGACAGCCTGGACATCATCGTGCGACTGCGGGACGGCCGGCGCTTCGGCCTCACCCTCGTCACCCTCGAGCACCTGCGACGCCAGCTCGACGCGGTCCCCTCCGTCCTCGTCCCTTCGATGATCCTCGTGAGGCACTTCTCCGACGAGAACCTCCTCGACGCGGTGCGCTCCGCCATGCAGCAGGGCCTCGAACACTTCGGCGTGCTGCAGGCGCCCATCGAGCAGTAGGAGAGAACAAGGGCGCGTGGTCCGCGGATGACCCCGCGTGCCCCACGCGCCCTTCGAAGCACTACGCGCCGCCTGTCAGCTCAGCGTGCCGCGGAAGCCGATGGGGCCCTCGCCCTGGTACGTCATGGTCCCCGTCAGCGTCTTCCCTCCGTCGCTGGAGCTGATGTCGAGGGCGACGGTATTCTGACCCTCCCGGGCGCCGATAATCCATTGCCCCCCGGGATTCCACGGCGCGGACGAGCCGCCCCACTGGTTCTCCACCGTATAGTTGTTGCCGTTCGTCCGCGTGCCGCGGAAGCCGATGGGGCCTTCGCCCTGGTACGTCATGGTCCCCGTCAGCGTCTTCCCGCCGTCACTGGAGGTGACATTGACAGCGACCACGTTCTGGCCCGCGCGGGCACCGAGCACCCACATCCCCCCCGGGTTCCACGGAGCGGACGAGCCTCCCCACTGGTTCTCCACATTGTAGGCTCCGCCACTGGACAGCTCGCTCTTGAAGCCGATGGGGCCCTCGCCCTGGTACGTCATGGTCCCTGTCAGCGTGTTCCCTCCGTCGCTGGAGGTGACCTTGAGGGCGATGACCCGCTGCCCATCCCGGGCGCCGATGATCCACTGCCCACCGGGATTCCACGGCGCGGACGAGCCGCCCCACTGGTTCTCCACCGTGTAGTTGTTGCCGCTGCCCTCGGTGGCCCGGAAGCCGATGGGGCCCTCGCCCTGGTACGTCATGGTCCCCGTCAGCGTCTTCCCGCCGTCGCTGGAGCTGATGTCGATGGCCACGACCTTCTGCTCGGCGCGGCTGCCGAGCACCCACATCCCTCCCGGATTCCACGGAGCAGACGAACCTCCCCACTGATTCTGCACAGAATACAAAGACATTCCTCGTACTCCTCGCTGTTCATGCGTTGATTGCACCGCAAGGGAGAACAGACACGGACACGAATGACAAACACCTCGCTCCCCCACCGCTCCCCTATCAGGGTCGAGCCGGGCTCTCCCATGGTTTCTTCTCTCAAGGACACTTGAACACCCGGCACTGTTCCATTGGAGACAAACACCGCGTACAGACGCCGAGGAGGTGTCATCACGGAGCACAACCAGCCTCCAGGACATCAAGAACCAAGAACCACGAAAGCGTGTGCGTGAACAAGGAAATCCAGCAATGACTCAATTCCTCTCCGCGCCGCATGCACAATGACAAGCACCACGCCTCAACCCATTTCCGACCTGGAGCGAAAGACTTCAACTCCACTGACACAGGAGGGCCAGAGGCCCATCCCTCGCCAGGCGACCCGTAGACGTGTAGCGACACTGCGCACATGCAAGAATACTGAATCCCCCCCCATCGAGCAGCAGTCACTTGATTCCTGGAATTCAGGTGTAGCAGTCTATGCGCGACCCGCCGCACGAGGCGGCCGGGCGACGCAACAGGGGGAATCCCGTCTTGGAACGTCTCCATGGAAACCCGGCGCGAGGACTGGCCGTGGCGCTGGTGGTGGGCATGTGCCTGTGGGCGCTACCGGGCCAGGCGCAGCAGAACACCTCGGTGCTGACGGGCACGGTGGTGGATGCGGGCAGCAAGCAACCCGTCGAGGACGTGGTGGTGACGGCCACCTCCCCCTCGCTGCAGGGAGAACAGGTCGCCATCACCGACGCGACCGGCTTGTACCGGCTGCCGCAGCTTCCTCCCGGCGTCTACACCTTGCGCTTCGACAAGGAGGGCTTCCATCCCTATACACGCGGGGACATCACCCTGCGACTCAGCCGAACCATCCGCCTCAACGCCGAGCTGCTGCCGGACGAGCTGCAGATGGAGTTGCAGGTGGTGGGCACGCCGCCCGCCATCGACGTGGGCTCCACCCGCACCGGGCTGAGCGTGGGTGACGATCTGGTGCGCCGCCTGGCGGTGTCGCGCCCCGGCGCCAAGGGCTCCGCCGCCCGCTCCTTCGAAAGCCTCGCCGAGCTGGCCCCCGGCGCCAGCTCCGACAGCTATGGCATCTCCCTCAACGGCACCACCTCGCCGGAGAACGCCTTCCTCGTGGACGGCCTGTCCACCGGAAACCCCGCGCTGGGCATCCTCGGCTCCCCGCTGTCGCTGGAGTTCATCCAGGAGGTCAACGTCATCACCGGCGGCTTCATGCCCGAGTTCGGCCGCTCCACCGGCGGCGTGATGACTGCCGTCACCAAGTCCGGCTCGAATGAGTTCCACGGCTCCCTCTTCGGCAACCTCACCCCGGGCCTCTTCGAGGGGACTCCCACGCGCGTGGCTCGCGAGGGCACCGTCATCACCACCAATCAGCGGCTGTGGAACCTGGGAGACTTCGGCGCGGACCTCGGCGGCCCCATCATCCAGGACAAGCTCTGGTTCTACGTGGGCGTGGCGCCCTCCTTCACCCGCCGGCTGCTGGAGCGCAACCTCAACACCTTCCAGTTGGACGCTGAGGGCAACCCGCTGAAGGACGAGCGAGGCTTCACCCTCACCGAGCGCATCCCTGGCACCACCACCCGCTACTTCGCGGATCAGCGCTCGGTGCAGTACCTCGGCAAGCTCACCTGGCAGCCGCACGCGAACCACAACCTCTCCCTGACGGTGTACGGCACGCCCACCCGCTCCGGAGGCCAGGGCCGGTTCGGCTACACGGTGGACGGCAACACCGTGGAGGTGGACAACATCGCCGGGCGCTACGAGGCCTTCGCCCACCGCACCCTCCTGGACTCGCGCGACATCGCCCTCAAGCTGTCCTCCTCCTTCCTGGACAAGCACCTGCTGCTGGATGCCACGGTGGGCTGGCACCACCAGACGGACGCCACCCTGCCGGTGGACGGCAGCGACCTGGGCAGCACCACGGGCCTCGCGGGCACGCCCCAGTTCGAGATGCGCCGCACCGGCACCCGCAGCCTGCCGGCCTACTACTCCATCAACGACTTCGAGCAGCTCCCGGACCCCTCGGTGTGCGACCCCGCCGGCACGACCAATGCCACGCGCTGCCCCGTGGCCAGCTACCTGCTGGGAGGACCCGGCCTGCTCCTGGAACGCGACGTGGACCGCTACCAGGGCAACCTGGTCGTCACCTGGCTGCTCAACGCGCTCGGCCACCATGTCGTCAAGGCTGGCTTCGACGTGGAGGTGATGACCAACCGGGACGCGCGCGCCTACTCGGGCGGCGTCCTGTACCGCGAGGCCCTGGACGGCAGCAGCTTCCAGGACTTCCGCTCCTTCGGCTACCTCACCGGCCCGGACGAGGTCGTCATCCAGCCCGTGGCCAGCACCGCCACCCGCGCCGACGCGCTGGGCGTCTTCCTCCAGGATAGCTGGAGCGTGATGGATCGCGTCACCCTCAACCTGGGTGTGCGCTATGACGCGCAGACCATCTACGGCACCGGCGGGGACGTGGCCTTCACCCTGCCCAACCAGGTCTCCCCGCGCGTGGGGCTCGTCTACGACTTCACCCAGGAGGGCCGCTCCAAGCTCTTCGCCAGCTACGCGCGGTACTACCAGAACGCGGTGCTGGCCATGGTGAACTCGCAGTTCTCCAACATCACCCGCATCCGGGCCAACCGCAGCCGCGCCCCCACGGCGGAGGGAGGCCCCGGGTGTGATCCACTCACCCAGTCCGCGCCCTACACCGAGTGCCGGGACGACAGGAACGTGCCGGTGCCCTCGCAGGGCAGCACCAACATCAGCCCCCGCTACCAGCAGACCTTCGCCATCAACAGCCCGGTGGACCCGGAGTTGGAGCCCCAGTCCTCGGATGAGTTCGTCCTGGGCGCCGAGTACGAGCTGCTGCCGCACGCCAGCCTGGGTGTCACCTACACCCGGCGGTACATGAACGCGGTCATCGAGGACATGAGCCGCAACGAGGCCACCAACTACTTCATCGGCAA
>QKJM01000862.1 GCA_003249315.1 Archangium sp. | reverse complement strand
ACCGACGCCCGGGATGAACGAGGCGATCTTCCCGATGGGCCCATTGAGGACCTTGCTCGCGAAGCCCACCGCCTTCTTGACGAAGCCACCGACCTTCTTGAACGCCTTACCGATGCTCTTGATCAGACCCATGACGCACTCTCTCGCGTGAAAAGTAGGATTGCTACGTTGCTGGGATTGTCGCGGAGTGCGATCAGAAGTTTCCGGTGGGTGATTTTTTTGATGAAGGCCGAGTGAGATCAGGGCTTTGACACGGCTCGTCGACATCGCTCGTCGCCAACCCCCCCGTCAGCCCCGCGAGCCGGCAGGCCAGCTCCTCCAACCCCTCGGAGCTCCCGTGGGGTTTTGTTCCCCATCTGGTTGTTGCTGACGGCACGCCGCTGTTGCGGCCTCGGGCGCGGACAGGGTGGCCCGACAACCAGGTGGGAGAACAGGCCCCTTTTCCCTACCACGTCCCCTGGCAACTCGGAAGCCAAGAGGACGAGAGACGGCGGGCAGGTCCGGAGAGTAGGCTTTGAACGAGGAGACTGCAGAGATGAATCCGATGGAAGACGATGGCGAACAGTCCCCCCTCACGGGGGACAAGAAGGGGCCTCCACTGGGTGAGGTACTCGAGTTCATGCGCCTCTTGTGGGCGGTGGACCATGGCCTGCAGTCCACCTCCAAGCGCATGGAGTCCTCCGTCGGGATGACGGGCCCGCAGCGGCTCGTGCTCCGGCTGGTGGGACGCTTCCCTGGCATCTCGGCGGGCAAGCTGGCGCAGATCCTCCACGTACACCCCAGCACCCTCACCGGGGTGCTCAAGCGCCTGGAGAAGCGCGGCCTCATCGAGCGCAAGTCGGACCCGCTCGATGGGCGCAAGGCCCTCTTCGCGCTCACCGACACCGGGCGGGAGCTGGATGTGCCCTCCACCGGGACGGTCGAGTCCGCCGTGCAGCGGGTGCTCTCTCGCATGTCGCGCGCGCGCATCCTCGGCACCCAGGACGTCCTCACCGCGCTCGCCGAGGAGCTGGGCGCCAGGTCGCCCTCGTTGGACCTGCTCGGGACGACCGTCACCTCCGCCCCCCTTCCGCGCCCCGCGAGCGAGTCGGAGGAGAGCGGCGAGCCGTCCTCCCGCCGCACCGCCACGCGGTGAACCCCGCGACCCGCCATGCATCCACCAGCCGACACCCGGCCCCGGAAGTCGTCTCCTGGAAGGCGGGAGACCACGCCCCGGCCTCGGGGATGCTACAGATTTGGGAAATAGGCAGCCTGTCCGTGGGTTGCCTCGCGACCGAGCGGACGTGACAGCGTGAATCTCGAATCCCCGCAGACTCCAGGCCCCCAGCTCCCGCCTCCTCCGCCCCCGGCGCCTCCCTCGGCGCCGCGCGCGGACCCGCGCTCCCCGGGCGTGGAGGCCCTGCTGGCCGGAGTGCGCGCCCGCCAGCGCCGCCTGCTGTGGCTCGAGGGCGCCCTGCTGGGTGCCGCCACCCTGCTGGTGCTGCTCGTGGCCGGTGGCTTCCTCGCGCTCGCCGCCCCCTCCGCGGGCCGCTGGGTGATGATGCTGGCTCCCGTGGCCGGCGCCGCCGTGGCCTGCGTCCTCGGCGTGTACGTCGCCCTGCGCACCGTGGGGGACGACGCGCGCACCGCGCGCCTCATCGGCGAGCACCTCCCCGAGCTGTCCCTGGATGTGCTCGCCGCGGTGGAGCTCTCCCGTGGCCGGGGCCCCGAGGCCTCCCACTCCCCCACCCTGGTGGACGCCTTCCTGCGGCAGATGGATGAGCGCACCCGTCTGGTGGACGTGCGCACCGTGGTGGAGGGAACGCGCCTGAAGCGCGCGGGCCTCGTGCTGGGTGGCGTGGTGCTCGCGCTGCTGGTGGTGCTGGGGCTCGGCGGCGAGCAGTGGCGCAAGGGCGTGGCCCGGGCGCTCGACTCCGCGCGCCAGCCCGAGCGGCCCGTGCAGCTCGAGCCCATCACCGGCGACATCGAGCTGACGTACCGCTACCCCGCCTACACCGGCCTCACGCCCCGCACCGTGCCCGGCACCAACGGAGAGGTGAGCGCCCCGGCCGGCACCGAGGTGGCCCTGAGGACGCGCTCGGACCGGGAGGTGGAGCGCGCGGAGCTGGTCGTCAATGGAGAGACGCTCCCCCTGGTCGTCGAGGGCCAGCGCGAGCTGAGCGGCTCCTTCCTGGCGAAGAAGAGCGGCAGCTACCACTTCGTCTTCTATGACACGGGGAAGAAGCCCCTCGTCACCGGCCCGGACATCCCCCTCAACGTGGAGGTGGACGCGCCGCCCCAGGTGACGCTGCTCACCCCCGCCACGGAGATCGAAGTCGACCCGGACGAGCAGGTGACGCTCAAGTACGAGGCCACGGACGACTACGGCCTCAACGGGCTGGCGCTGGTGTTCCGCATGCCGGGGGCGCGCGAGGAGTCGCGCCTGGAGCTGCCCCGCGAGGACGGCCGCAGGGACCGGGGCACCCACACCTGGGACCTGGGCAACCTGAAGGTGGAGCCGGGGGACCGCATCGCCTACTACATCGAGGCCAGGGACAACGACGCCGTGGAGGGCCCCAAGCGGGGCGTGAGCCGCACCCAGGTGCTGCGCATCTACAGCGCCGCCGAGCACGTGCGGGCCGCGCTGGAGAAGGCCGAGGCGCTGTGGGGCCGGATGGTGGACCACCTCGCGGACCGGCTGGAGGGCCCGGACCGGGAGAAGGTGAAGGACCCGGCGAAGGTGGCGTCGGCCCAGTCGGTGGACGCCAGCGGCCAGACGCTGGTGACCGACATGCGCGCCCTCGCCCAGGAGCTGAGCCGCGAGCGCGACACCCCCGCCGAGCTCGTCACCGCCCTCGTCAACATCTCCGACGCGCTGGGCGAGAAGGTGCGCGCCACCTCGGACTTCCGCCGCCTCTACCTCCGCACCCAGCAGCGCCGCCGCGGCGAGGACTTCGGCACCGGCGCCCGCCTCTCCTCCATCCTCGAGGAGGAGATCCTCGAGCTGGAGAAGGACGTCCTCTACCTGGAGTCCCTGCTGGACAGACAGAAGCTGGAGGCGCTGCAGGAGCTGGCGAAGCGGCTGGCCTCCGAGCGCCGGGAGCTGTCGCGCCTCATCGAGGAGTACAAGCAGAACCCGGACGAGCAGGTGCGCGAGCAGGTGATGCAGCAGATAGACGCCGTGCGCGCGCGCATGGACGAGCTGATGCGACGCATGGCCGAGATGCGCAAGGGCATCCGCGACGAGCACCTCAACGCCGAGGCCCTGGCGGAGATGATGAAGGACCAGGACATGCAGAGCGCGCTCGATGAAGTGGAGCGCCTCATGCGCGAGGGCAAGGCGGACGAGGCGCTGGCCAAGCTGCAGGAGCTGTCCATGCAGATGGACGAGATGCTCTCCGGCCTCGACGGCGCGCAGGACGCGTTCGGCAACGAGCAGTACCCGGAGCTGGCGCAGAAGTTCGGCCAGTTCATGGAGGACCTGGAGAAGACGATGCAGGAGCAGCAGCGCGTGGCGCAGGAGACGCGCGCGCTGCGCGACCAGGCGCGGGAGCGCAACCGGGACCAGCTCACCGAGCGAGGCCAGGGGATGAAGGAGGACCTGCGGCGTCAGCTCGAGCAGGTGCAGAAGAGCTACGAGCGGCTACGGCCCGAGGACCTGAACAGCCGGGCCGCGCGCCCGCTGGAGGAGGCGCGCGCGGAGCTGGAGAACGCGCAGAGCGCGCTGAAGGTGGAGGACTTCGACCTGGCGGCGGAGGCGGTGCAGAGGGCCTCGGAGGCGGCGCAGCAGCTCTCCCAGTATGGCGAGCAGCAGCGCTCGTTGGACGAGCTGTACGGCAACCCGGAGGAGGTGCGCCAGCAGTCGGCCCGGCTCGCCGAGCGGCTGGAGCAGGATGCGCGCACGGTGGAGAACGTGAACCGCAAGCTGCAGTCGCTCTTCCCGCCGCCGGGCTCGCAGATGGGACAGCAGGAGAAGCAGCAGCTCCAGCAGCTCGCCCAGGAGCAGCGGTCGCTGGAGCAGCAGGCCCAGGGGCTGCGCCAGCAGATGCAGGAGATGGAGCAGATGGCCCCCATCTTCGGGCAGGAGGCCGGCGAGCAGATGGATGAGATCGGCCGGAGGATGGGCGAGGCGACGGAGCGGATGCAGGGGCACGACCCTGGACGGGGCTACGGCGAGCAGCAGGCGGCGATGGAGGGCATGAGACGGTTCCAGCAGCAGATGCGCGAGAGCCAGCGGGGCCGGGGCAAGGGGCGAGGACTGCCGCTGCCGATGGGCATGGGGCGGCGTGAGGGCAGCGGGAGGGATCCACGCGACAAGGTGGAGATTCCGGACGAGGAGGCCTACCAGGCGCCGAAGGAGTTCCGGAAGGATCTGCTGGACGCGATGAAGCAGGGGGCGCCGGACAAGTACCGGGACCAGGTGAAGCGCTACTACGAGGAGCTGGTGAAGTGACACACGGCAAGAGGGTTGCGCACCGTGCAAGCCCCCTCTCCCTCTGGGAGAGGGCTGGGGTGAGGGATTGCGTCTCCCTGCTGGCGCTGACCGTGCTCCTCACGGCGATCCCCACCCAGGCCCAGGACACGCTCAAGGCCGAGGCCAAGGCGCACATGGCCATGGTGGAGGAGGCCCTGGAGGACTGGGACCTCCCGGGAGCGAAGCAGGAGCTACAAGCGCTGGAGGGACTGCTGCCCGAGGGGGTGGAGCCGCTCCGGTACTTCCGTGGGAGGGTGGCCTTCGAGGAGGGGAAGTACTCGGAGGCGATGGAGCACCTGGAGGCGGCGGGCATCGAGGACAAGCCGGGCAGCTACGTGCGGCTGGCCAGGGACACGCACGCCATCACGAAGGACCACGAGCGCGTGGAGAGCGAGCACTTCATCTTCTACTACCCGAAGGGGAAGGACGCGCTCCTCGCGCCGTACGCGCTGGAGACGCTGGAGTCCATCCACCGGGCGGTGGCCGAGGACCTGGGGCACACGCCGCCAGGGAAGGTGCGCGTGGAGGTGGTGAGCAACGCGCGCGAGCTGTCGCGGGTGAGCACGCTCACCTACGACCAGATACAGACCACGGGCACCATCGCCATCTGCAAGTTCAGCAAGCTGATGGTGACGAGCCCCAAGGCGGTGGCGAGGGGCTACGACTGGCAGGACACGCTGGCGCACGAGTACCTCCACCTGGTCGTGAGTCAGATGAGCCGCAACACGGTGCCCATCTGGCTGCACGAGGGACTGGCGAAGTTCCTCGAGTCGCGCTGGCGGGGCAAACCGGGGCTGGCGATGACGCCCTCGACGCTGGCGCTGCTGGGGCGGCGGGTGAAGGAGAACACCCTCATCCCCTTCGAGAAGATGCACCCGTCCATCGCCATGCTGCCCACGGCGGAGGACGCGGCCACCGCCTTCGCCGAGGTGTACTACGCCATCGACTACATCCACGCCACGCGGGGCATGGCGGGCCTGCGCACCATCATCCTCGGGCTGCGAGACGGGAAGAAGGACCGGGAGGCGGTGGAGACCGCCATGGGCATGTCCTTCAGCCGGTTCGAGAAGGACTGGCTGGCGCACATCAAGAAGCAGCCCTTCCCCAAGGAGCTGCTGCCGCGCCAGGAGGTGGTGCTCAAGGAGAACGCCCAGGAGGAGGACGAGCAGAAGAAGGGGCGGGAAATCTCCTTCGGCGACTTCGTGGAGGTGGAGGAGGTGCCGGCGCGCAAGTTCGCCCACCTGGGTGAGCTGCTGCGCGAGCGCAACCGGGTGAAGGCCGCCTCCGAGGAGTACGCCAAGGCGCACGAGCTGGTGGGCGACAAGTACGAGTCGGTGTCCAACAAGTACGCGCTGACGCTGCTGGAGCTGCGGCGGCTGGACGAGGCCGAGCAGGTGCTGCGCGGCTCGCTGCGTGTCCACCCGGGCTCTCCGACGACGAACGTACACCTGGGCCGAATCCTCCTCTTCCGCAAGGACTACTCCGAGGCGAAGCAGGCCTACCTGGACGCGCTGTCGGCCAACCCGTTCGACCCTGAAATCCACCTGGCGCTCACCCGCATCCACTCGCTGCTGGGAGAGAAGGACCGGGCCGAGCGCACGCGCCTGGCGAGCGTGGTGCTCACCGGATTGAAGGCCGAGGAGGTGGACCGGGTGGCCCGCGAGCTGCTGAGCGACGAGGGCCAGCTCTCCGACATGGAGATGCCCGCGAGCAGCGCGCCCTCCGCCCCGGACGCCGGCCCGTAGCGTCCACCACGCGACGACCGCCACCTCTTCCCCATGCAGGGCACACGCTCCGTGCCCAGCGTGGCTCCGGAGGGTTCATGAGCGTCGTCGAGCTGATCGGCCTGGCCGCACGCATCTTCGAAATCACCGGAGTGGGGACCATGGTGGTGGGCGCCAGCCTCTCGCTCGTGATGATGGTGGTCCAGCGCCAGCAGGAAACGGCCAAGAGCGCCATCCGCCACTTCCGCGAGAGGCTCGGTAGCGCCATCCTGCTCGGCCTGGAGCTGCTCGTCGCCGCCGACATCATCCGCACCGTCAGCGAGCGGCCCACCCTCAACGGCGTGATGGTGCTCGGGCTCATCGTGCTCATCCGCACCTTCCTGAGCTTCACCCTCGCCGTGGAGTTGGAGGGCCGCTGGCCCTGGCAGCGCGCTCGCTTCGGATGGATGGAGCACGGCGCCCCCGCGCCTCCCGCGCACCCGCCGCCTCCCGAGGAGGGCTCGCGGCGCAACGGGGAGCGACCCGCAGGGCACTGAAGCACACCCGTCATCTAGACGAGGCCGAATCCTGTGCCTGTGCGTAGAGGACTTCATGGCCCGCTCGCCTCCGATGATACGTGTTAGGCTCCTGGCGGTTCGCAAAGAAGCGTCGGAGGCTGGATGAGCGTCAACGTCGGCGTCAACAAGCTCTCGGTCGTCACCAAGGACAGCGGTGGTGTGACCATCGCATTTCCTGATGTCTGCAAGACACCGAGCCCGGGTGGACCCATACCCATTCCCTACCCCAATGTGGCGAAATCCTCGGACACGGCCAAGGGAAGCAAGAAGGTCACCGTGCTGGGCAACCCTGTGTGCCTCAAGGACTCTCATTTCAGCACCAGCACCGGCGATGAGGCAGGCTCCGCTGGCGGTGGCGTGGTCTCAGGCAAGACAA
>QKJM01000859.1 GCA_003249315.1 Archangium sp. | reverse complement strand
CATGTGGGGGATCAGCTTCTGGATATGGCATGCGGTGTCGAACTGGATTCGGATGGTATACCACTGGTTGTTCCCTCGCCTGTCTTTCTCGGAAAACGTGGAAGGGGACCAGGGAAGGCTGTGGAAATCAGCGCTCGGCACCGCTCGGCCGCGCACATCCTTCACGAGTTTGGGCGCATAACATGACTTGCGTTTCGTGGGGCCGACCAGCTCCGTCTCGCCTAGAGGGGAAGGCATGCTTGCGTAGTGGATGCCCTCCATGAGGGAGTAGATGACCCCGCAGTATTCCTGGCCGTAATCTCGTAGTGTGGCATTGGGCAGCTTCATGATGACAGGGCATAATTGGTCGATGACCTCATCAATGTCTCTGGAGGGCTCAATGGCGTTCCATGGTCCTCGCACCCATACCTTCTGGCCGCCGGTGTCGATGAATCCATAGTCCTTGGTGTCCTGGACTCCGAGTGGCGCTCCTGCACACCCCAGGAAACACAGCAGTACCACCCAACGAAGCCTTGTGGACATGTATGTTTCTCAGGTGAATGTGGTGCCCTACGCGCGTATCATACGCGTTTCTGCTCTACGAGTCCTGGTGGCGCTGATGGGTGGTAGGAGCAGGTAGGGACGGCTCCTGGGATTGATGTGGAACCGGGATGAAGGCTCCTGGTCATTGAAGCCAGGGTAACGCGGCGAGCAGGCGGCCGGGAACGAGGAAGCCCTCCGTCATCTTTCGTAATTCGGCCGAGATTCACCGAAACATCGCGGGATTTAGAGCTTGAAGCATGAATCCCACGAGCAATGCGCCGCGCCACGAGGAGCTGTCGGGCTCTCCCGTTCCCCTGCTGGAGGAGCCGGCCCGGCGGGGCTTGCGCCTGTTCGGACGACCTGGTCTGTGGGCATTGGTGGTGGGGGTGGTGGCGCTCGCGGCCGTGTGGGCGGTCAATCGTCCTGGGAAGGACGCGGCGGCCAGCTTCGAGACGGTGGCCGTACAGCGACGCACCGTCGAGTCGAGCGTGACGGCGACCGGCACGCTGTCCGCGCTGGTGACGGTGCAGGTGGGCAGCCAGGTGTCCGGCCGCATCCTGGAGCTCTTCGTCGACTACAACTCGCCGGTGAAGAAGGGCCAGGTGATCGCCCGGATTGATCCGCAGCTCTTCCAGGCGGCGGTGGAGCGGGCGAGGGCCAACCTGCTGGCCGCTCGGGCCAGCGTGCAGCGGGCGAAGGTGGAGGCGGAGAACGCCCGGCGCCAGGCGGAGCGCTCCCGGACGCTGCGCGAGCAGCAGTTCATCTCCCAGGCGGAGCTGGACACCGCGGAGGCCACCGCCGAGTCGGCCCGGACGCAGGTGACCTCGGCGGAGGCGACGCTGGCGCAGGCCCAGGCGGCGCTCAACGAGGTGGAGGTCCAGCTCCGCTACACCACCATCGTGTCGCCCACGGACGGCATCGTCATCTCGCGCAGCGTGGACGTGGGCCAGACGGTGGCGGCCTCGTTGCAGGCGCCCACCCTGTTCACCATCGCGGAGGACCTGCGGAAGATGCAGGTGAACACCAGCGTGGCCGAGTCCGATGTGGGCCGGCTGGAGGCGGGCATGCGCGCCTCCTTCACCGTGGACGCGTGGCCCGGTGAGCGTTTCGACGGGGTCATCCGGCAGATCCGCAACGCGCCCCAGACGGTGCAGAACGTCGTCACCTACGACGCCATCATCGACGTGGAGAACCCGAAGCTGCGGCTCAAGCCGGGCATGACGGCCACCGTCACCATCGTCACCATGCACAGGGAGGACGCGCTCGCCGTACCCAACCCGGCGCTGCGTTTCCGTCCGCCCCAGCCTCCCGAGGGAGACGCGGCGCCCGGTGTCGGGAGCGGGAAGGAGCGGACGGAGCCCGGGACGCGGACGGTGTTCGTCCTGCGTGACGGACAGCCCCGGCCCGTGCGCCTGAAGGCCGGCGTGACGGACGGCGCGTTCACCGAGGTGGTGGAGGGAGAGCTGCGCGAGGGGGAGCGGGTCATCACCTCCATGCTCACGGGCGCGTCCTCTGGGGGAGCGGGCGGAGGTGGAGCGAGGCCGGGTGGTCCCATGGGACGGGGACCCTTCTAGGTGGAGCCACACATGAACGGGAACCGCGAGCGGATGCCGCTCATCGCCCTGCGGGGCGCGAGCAAGGTGTATCGGACGGGAGACGTGGAAGTGGCGGCCCTCAAGGGCGTCGACTTCACCGTGGAAGCCGGGGAGTTCGTCGCCATCATGGGCTCGAGCGGATCGGGCAAGTCCACGATGATGAACATCCTCGGCTGCTTGGATCGACCCACCACGGGCCGGTACCTGCTGGAGGGCCAGGACGTGTCGCGCCTGGACCGGACCGAGCTGGCCGTCGTCCGCAACCGCACCCTGGGCTTCGTCTTCCAGAGCTTCAACCTGCTGGCGCGCACCAGCGCCCTGGAGAACGTGGAGCTGCCGCTGCTCTACGCCGGGGTGTCCGCGCGCGAGCGGAGGAGGCGGGCGCGCGAGGCGCTCGAGCGGGTGGGGCTGGGCGAGCGCTTGGAGCACCACCCGCGCCAGCTCTCCGGTGGACAGCAGCAGCGGGTGGCCATCGCCCGGGCGCTGGTGAACCGGCCGCGCCTCCTCCTCGCCGACGAGCCCACGGGCAACCTGGACTCGCGCACCAGCGTGGAGGTGATGGTGCTCTTCCAGGAGTTGCGCCGGGAGGGCATCACGCTCGTCCTGGTGACGCACGAGCCGGACATCGCCGGGTACGCCGGACGCGTGGTGGTGATGAAGGACGGGCGCATCCTCTCGGATCAGCGCCAGCAGCCGGTGCCCGCGGTGGTGCCCCCGCTCGAGGAGGCCGTGTCATGAACCTGCTGGAGACCCTGCGGCTCGCGGTGAGCTCGCTGCTGCGCAGCAAGATGCGGTCCTTCCTCACCTCGCTGGGCATCATCATCGGGGTGGGCGCCGTCATCGCCATGGTGGCCATCGGCGATGGGGCCCGGGCCAACGTGCAGAAGGTGTTCGACTCCATGGGCACCGACCTGCTCATCATCCTGCCCGGCTCCAGCAACTCGGGAGGCGCGAGGGGCGGTTTTGGCAGCCAGCCCTCCATCACCTGGGACGACCTGGAGGCCATCCGCACGCAGGTGCCCAGCGTGCGCGCCGCGGCTCCCGAGCTGCGCACCAGCACCCAGGTCTTTTCCGAGGACCAGAACTGGAGGACGAGCGTCATCGGCACCACGCCGGACTTCTTCGCCGTGCGCGCCTGGAGCCTGGCGGAGGGGGAGCGCTTCAGCGAAGCGGACGTGGAGGTGGGAGCCAAGGTGGTGGTGCTCGGCCAGACGGTGGTGGAGAAGCTCTACGGCGCGGGCTTCAACCCGGTGGGCCAGGTGGTGCGCATCAACAAGATGCCCTTCACCGTGGTGGGGGTGACGGCGCGCAAGGGGCAGTCCCCCATGGGGACTGACAACGATGACACCCTCTTCGTGCCCGCGACGACGTTCCAACGACAGGTGCAGGCCCAGAGCCTGGGCAAGTACATCCCCGGCGCCCTCTTCGTGCAGGCCGACCCCACCGCAGGCACCGCGCGGGCCTGGGAGGACCTCACCGTGCTGCTGCGCGAGCGGCACCGCCTGTCCGAGGACGAGGCCAATGACTTCGACATCCGCGACCTGTCCGAGATGGCCAACAGCCGGCAGCAGAGCACGGAGACGTTGAGCCTGCTGCTGGCCTCCATCGCCGCCGTGTCCCTGGTGGTGGGCGGCATCGGCATCATGAACATCATGCTGGTGAGTGTCACCGAGCGCACCCGCGAGATTGGCGTGCGCGCGGCGGTGGGCGCTCGGCCCCGGGACATCCTCGCCCAGTTCCTCATCGAGGCGCTGGTGCTGGCGCTGCTCGGTGGACTGGTGGGGGCGGCGCTGGGCCTGGGCGTGGCCCGGTTGCTCGCGGCCCGGTTCCAGTGGCCGCTGCTCGTCCGACCGGATGTCATCTTCCTGGCGCTCGGCTTCAGCGCGCTGGTGGGAGTGGGCTTCGGCCTCTACCCGGCGCGCAAGGCGAGCCGGCTCGACCCTATCGACGCCCTGAGGTACGAGTGATGCGTCTCCTTCTCCCGCTCTTCACCTTCCTGCTCATCGCCACCCCGGCCCGGGCCGGCGGCGTGCTCACCCTCGAAGAGGCGCTGCGCACCGCTCGGGAGCGGCAGCCTCGACTGACGGATGCCCGTGCCAACACGGCGGCGGCTCGAGCCCGCGCGGACCAGGGCTTCTCCTCGCTGCTGCCCCAGGTGGGCGTGAGTGCCGCGTATCGGCGCTCCCTGCTCGATGGCGTGGGCCTCTCCCCGACGGATCCCTCCTCTAGCTTCAGCCGCGATGGCTTCAGCGCGAGTGCCACGGTCAGCCAGCTCCTCTTCGACTTCGGCCGCACCCCCAACCGCTGGCGTTCCGCGAAGCAGTCCGCCGAGGCCCAGGGGGCCACCGAGGCACAGACGCTGCTGGAGGTCCTCACCAACGTTCGTGTCGCCTACTTCAACGTCCTCGCGCAGCAGGCGCTGGTGCGGGTGGCCGAGGAGACGCTGGAGAACCAGCAGGCCCACCTGGCGCAGGTCCGTGCCCAGGTGGAGGTGGGCAATCGGCCGGAGATAGACCTGTCGCAGCAGCGGACGGCGGTGGCCAGCGCGAAGCTCCAGCTCATCGAGGCACGGAGCGCCGAAGCCACCAGCAAGGCCGTGCTCAACCAGACCCTGGGCGTGGAGGGCTCCACCGACTACCAGGTCCAGGAGGCGGTGGCGGGTCCGGTGGAGGGCGAGGAGGCGTCGATCGACAGCCTGGTGGAGGTGTCGCTCCAGAGCCGTCCGGAGCTGGCCGCGAGCGAGCACCAGTTGCAAGCCCAGGAGCTGCAGCTCTCCGCCACGCGGAATGAGTACTGGCCCTCGCTGTCGGCTTCGGTGACGGGCTCCAACGTGAGCACGAGCCCGACGCAGATGGAGTGGGGCGTGAGTGGCCAGTTGGGGCTGAGCTGGTCCCTCTTCCAGGGCGGACTCACGCGCGCCGAGGTGCGCGAGCAGCAGGCCCGGTTGAGCAGCCTCCAGGCACAGCGGGATACGCTGCGGCAGCAGGTGCGGCTGGAGGTGGAGCGCGCGTGGCTCTCCGTGAGCGCCGCGCGCGAGAGCGTGTCCGTCGCGGAGGAGGTCCTGAGCAACGCCCGGGAGCGGCTACGGCTGGCCGAGGGTCGCTATCGCGCGGGTGTGGGCAACATCATCGAGCTGGCCGATGCGCAGCTCTCCGCCTCCAACGCGGCCGTCCAGCGGGTGCGGGCCGTATATGACCTGTCCCTCGCGCGCACGGAGCTGGCGCGCGCACTGGGACGGGAACTCTGAGCACACCCGTTCGGGAGACCGTCCCGAGGGCGCCGCTCAGCTCTGTACCAGCTCGAACCGGCGCCAGGCGCCATTGCGGAAGCGGAGCCACAGCATGACCGCGAGCCCGCCCAGATAGACCATCAACCACAGCATGGCGACCGTCGCCCCACCGCCCAGCCAGTGGACGCTGGCGTAGGAGCCGGGCACGAAGACGAGCCAGGCCAGGAGCACCCGGGCCCAGAGGGTGAAGGTGGTGTCCCCCGCGGCGCGCAGCACCTCGGCCAGCGTCGTGGCCGCCGAGTCGAAGAGCAGCCACGCGGCCGACAGCCGCAGCACGTGCGCGCCAATGGCGATGAGCTCCTCTGGATTCTCCCCCCGCGCGAAGGGCGAGAACGCGAGCTCCGGCAGCAGCAGGTAGAAGAGCCCCACCGTCGACTGCCAGGCCGCGGACACCATGAAGGTGAGCTTCAGCGTGTGCGGTACCTCGTCCCTCGCGCCCGCGCCGATGGACTGACCCGCGATGATGGCGCCAGCGCTCGCCACGGCGAAGGCCGGCATGAAGGACACCGAGTTGAGCTGCATGACGGCCATCAGCGCCGCCAGCGCCCGCGTGCCCAGCCCCGCCACCACCACGTTGACGAAGAAGATGAAGGCGAAGAACTCGAAGAACCAGTTGAAGCCCGCCGGCAGACCGATGCGCAGCATGTGCCGCAGCTCCTTCCACGACAGATGTGGGCGCGGCATCCGGCGCAGCCGCCCCTCGTAGAGGAAGAAGGCCAGCAGCCCGGTGAAGGACACCCCCGTGGACACCACGCTCGCCCACGCCGCGCCCTTCACCCCGAGCGCCGGAAACCCCAGGTGCCCGTCGATGAGCAGCCAGTTGCCGGCGATGTTGAGCACCATCGCCACCAGGTTGGCCACCATGGGGAGCCGCGTGTTGCCTTGCCCCCCGTAGTAGCCCGCCAGCGCCTCCAGACCCACCGCCAGCCCTCCCGCCAGCAGTCGCACGCTCAGGTAGCCCTGTACTCCCGCCCTCACCTCGGGTGTCAGCTCCACCAGGCCCAGCAGGGAGTACAGGGCGGGCAGCAGGGCCAGGCTCAACACCTGGGTGACGGCCGCGATGCCCAGCCCGTACAGCGCATAGCGCCGCGCCCCCGCCAGGTCCCCCCTTCCGAAGTGCTGCGACACGAAGCTCGAGACGATGAACACCGTCCCCATGGGGAGGATGAAGGCCGCGAAGGAGTTCATCGCTCCCGTGGTGACGGACGCCAGGGCCGCCTCGCCCAGGTGCGCCACCATCAGCGCGTCCGCCAGCCCCACCACCACCTGCGTGGAACGGGAGACGATGATGGGCCAGGCGAGCCGCAGCAGCTCCGGCACCGTGGCGCCCACGCGCTCGGAAGGTCCGTCGATCATGACGGGCCTCCCTAGCACGCCGCCCCGCTGAACAGGAGTCCAGTCTGCCGGCCAGGTCAGCGGCCAGTCATCCGGGCTCGAAGCGGAGCGCGCCTCGCAGGCTCTCCAGGCGCTTCACCGCCGCCTCCCACTGCGCCCGCTCGCGGAATGCCCAGCGCTCGTTGTCATGCACCACCGTGTAGCGGTACCCCGTCAGCGCCGCCCAGAGTACCTCGTACACGCTCTCCACCTGCTCGTCGTGTACCCGCACGCCCCCAGGGGCCTCCGGCGAACGTTCCACCTCCACCACGCCCCGCTCGGCCATGTTCGTGTTGAGCAGCCATTGCTCCCCCTCGCGCACCTTGCTGCCCACGTCCG
>QKJM01000453.1 GCA_003249315.1 Archangium sp. | reverse complement strand
GCGGAGACCGGGCAATATGACGAGTTTGATGAATTTCGCGAGACATGGTCCACTGGTCCACCTCTGGCCATCGCCCGGTTCGACACGCGTGAGCAGGCAGATGCGTGGTTGAATGGCCTGGCGGAGCCTCCGGGAGGAACATACGTCCTCGTCGGGGATGAGTATTGTAGTGTATGGTATTCACGCGAGGAGGGTTTTCGCGAGCTTGCGCGTGATTACATGATAGAGCCATACCTCGAGGGGTTCGTGCTCAAGGGGCTGCCTGCCGCGGTCGCCTCGTTCGACACCCGCGAAGAGGCGGTGGAGTGGTTGAAGAGTCATCCCGCGTCGCCGATGGACTTCGTGAGCATCGCTGGCGAGCACCATCTCGCCGTGTACCACAGGAAGCTCGCCTGCCATACCCTCCACCCCCTCTCCAGCCTGAAGGAGTGGGAGGAGAAGAAGAGGATGAGCCGAGAGGAAGAGGAGGAGGCGGCGGCGGAGGAGGATTGACTCCGGCCTCCTACGCAGTGCCGGACACATCCCGGGGGAGACCCGCTGCGCGACCAGGGGGGAGCGGGCGAGCCCTCACCCGCCGAGTGGGCCTTGGACAGTGCCACCGTCTCCGGCGTCTGCGTGGGCAGATCCTTCATCGCCCCATGGCACAGGAGTTCGATATGGTGCTCGGCAAGGTGTTCGACGACGCCGGTGGCCGACGGCGTCGGCGGCGGTGGTGGACCCGAACCACCAGCAGAGCTTCATTCCGTAAGGGGTTGGCAGGGAGAGACACTCACTCGCTTCAGAAGGGCCATCGACGCATGAACCCCCTGCTGCTTCTGGCCGTGCCCGTGGGCCTCGCGGGCCTCGTCGTGGTGAACATGGCGCGCGTCAATGCCGCCTTCAGGCAGATGGCAAAGGCGCTCTGGGACGCCGCGACCCCCGTGGGTGAGGGGGCCTATCGCCCGGAGCAACTCGAGGGCCTTCCCGCTCCCGTTTCAAGGTATCTCAGCGCCGTGCTTCGGCCCGGCACGCCGCTGGTGCGTCGCGTCCGTATGCGTCAGCGTGGAGAGATGCACCAACGTCCGGACGCTCCGAGGTGGCAGCCGTTCACCGCGGTGCAGCATATCACCACCAGCCCTCCGGGTTTCGTCTGGGATGCCACGTTTTCCGTCGGCCCCGTGCCCCTCATTCGCGTCGTGGACCGCTACCAGGAGGGACGCGGGGAACTGCATGTGCGGCTCGCGGGGACGTTCCCTGTCGTTGACTCGAGCGGTCGCTCGGAGATGGATGAGGGCGAGTTGATGCGCTACCTCGCCGAGACGCCCTGGTACCCCACTGCGCTGCTGCCAGGCCAGGGCGTGGAGTGGAGCGCCATTGACGAACGCTCCGCCCGGGCGACGCTGCGACACGGTGGTACCGAGGTGTCGCTCGTGTTCCTCTTCGACGACCAGGGCCTGGTGACCGAGGTCCGCTCCGAGCACCGCTGGAAGGAGGAGCAGGGTCGTTTCGTGGCGCGGCCTTGGGGCGGTCGTTTCTTCGACTACCGCGAGGCGGGTGGCATGCGCATTCCCATGCGGGGCGAGGTGTTCTGGCTTTTGCCCGAAGGTGAGTTCGTCTACTGGCGCGGTCGCATCGAGTCCATCGAGGTCGACCGGTAATCCCTCACCCCAGCCCTCTCCCAGAAGGAGAGGGGGTAGACACGGGCTCAACCCGGGGCCTTGGCACCCTCACCCCGGCCCTCTCCCGGAGGGAGAGGGAGAAGCGTTCTTCTCAGGGCCTCGACTCGCGGTAGCAGCCCTGGTGCCCGGGCCTCCGTCAGCGCTCGTTCCGCTGACTCCAGCGCCGCAAAGGCAGCTCCGGGCGCTTTGGCCAGCAATAGCGCCCGATCGAGTTGAATCAGCCCCTGCTGGAGCACGTTCTCGCTCCGCTCGGCCACCACCAGCGCGCGGGCGTAGTGTTCCCTCGACTCCTCCGGAGGCAGCAGCGGCGCGAGCGCCCTCCGGGCGAGGATTTCATCGAAGGGATTGGCCAGCACCGGGTCCGTCGCCCTCGCCAGCGCCGCCTCCGCCGCCGCGCGAGCCTCCTCCAGTCGTCCCTGCCCCCGCTCGAAGCGGGACTGGTAGACGCGCACCAGCGTCTCCATCCGGAAGTCCGCTGCTCGCGCCGCCTCCAGGGCTCTCGGCAGTGACTGGCGCGCCTCGTCCTCCTTTCCGAACAGCACGTCGCGGCAGGCCCGGTACACCTCCACGTAGAGCCGCAGCCAGCGGTCTCCCGGTAACACCTCGGCCAGTTGCTCCCCCTTGGCCACGATGGCGTCCACCAACTCGTGCTCCTCTCGCTCGAGGTAGTAGGGCGGCGTGTAGATGGCGAGGTTGCGCTCCGGCAGTCGCGGGTTGCCGAGTCGGCGGATGAGCTGCGTCTTCTCCGCGAGCGTCGGCACGAAGGTGGCCCCGTTCCCCGTGAAGGCGGCCCGGACGATTCGAGAGAACAGGTGGTAGATGCGCACGTCGGTGAAGCCGTAGGCCTCGGCCACCGCGAAGCCATCGCGCGTGGCCGACTCGTCGAGCGGCTCCCCCTTCAGCGCGTGGTTCATGTTGAGGAAGTAGCAGCCCATGCCGAGCGCCCACGCCAGCCGGCGCGAGGGACGGCCCACCTCGTCCCGGTGGGCGCGCAGCCGATCCACCTCCTCGCGCTGGGCTTCAATCACCCCGGCGAAGCGACCGGTGTGCGAGCTGAGCGCCGCCAGGGCGACATGGGCCCCCGCCCGGTACGGCGAGTCCAACGGGTGCTCCGCCCGGATGCGCTCCAGCAGGGCGTGGAACTCGGAGGTGCGCCCCATGATGGCCATCGCGATGCTCTGGAGGATCTGCAGCTCGGCGCGCTTCCAGAAGACGTCCGCGGGCGACAGGGGCCCCTCGAGAGGGATGGAACGGAACAGCTCCCGCAGGCGCTCCGTCCGCTCGGGCGCGAGGGCCGTACGGGCTTGCTCTAATCGGGCCAGGGCCTGCTCGCGCCCGGCCTCCAGGTCCACTGTTCGCTCCCAGTGCGAGAACAGCTTCTCGGCGAAGAGCAGCGAGATGGGCGTGTCGCTCGTGTAGCCCACCTCGATGAGCGCGCCCCAGGTGCGGACGAGCCGCTCGGTCCGCTCCGGCGAGGGGGGACTCGTCTCCAGCAGGCCCGCGGCCTCCTTCAGCAGGAGGGTGGCATCGAGCAACGCATTGGCCTCCCGGGAGAAGTGTCCGGCACGCAGCAGCGGCTCGATGGCGCGGTGCGGCTCGTGCGAGCGCGCGAAGTGGTAGCCCACCGCCCGCGCCATCTCCGGGCGCTCGCCTCCCAGCCGCAGGAACTCCTCGGCGATGCGCCCGTGGTGGGTGCGCCGCAGGGCCTCGGGAGTGCTCTCGTAGAGGGACTGGTGGACGGTGTCGTGGGTGAAGATGTACTGCTCCTCGTGTACCAGGAGGAACTGCCGCTCGACGAAGTCCTCCAGGGCCTGGAAGAGCTCCGGCTCCGGGAGCTCCGCCAGGGCCTTCACCAGGGGCAGGCTGATGGCCCGACCCGCGGGGGCCAGCCGCTGCAGCAGGGCTACCCGCTCCGGCGGCATGGTGGCCAGACGCGCCCGCACCGTCTCCGCGATGGTGGTGGGCAGCGGCCGCCGCTCCAGGTCTTCCGCGACGCTCCACCGCCCGCCCACCCGCCGCAGGGCGTCCTCCTCCACCAGGGCGCGCAGGCACTCGGTGGCGAAGAAGGCGTTGCCCCCGGTGTTCTCGTGCAGGCGCTGCACGAACCCGGTGGGCACCGTGAATCCGATGAGTGCCAGTCGGACGAGCTTGTACAGGTGGGAGGCGGACAGCGGCGTCAGCTCCATCCGCTCCGTGAGGCCCTCGTCCACCGTCTGGAAGGCGAGGCAGAAGCGGCTGAGCTCGTCGGAGCGGTAGGTGGCCACCACCAGTCCGCTCGTGCCGTGCAGGGCGCGGATGATGACGTTGAGGTACTCGAGGCTGGCCGCGTCCGCCCAGTGGATGTCCTCGAAGCAGAGGACGAAGGGGCGCATGCGCGCCACTTCCTGCAGCCACTCGGTGAGGGCGCCGAAGACGGCGAGCTTCTCCGCGCCCCCCTCCTGCCGGGGAGGCGGCGGCTCCTCGGTGGCCAGTGACGGCACCAGCCTTCCCAGGGGCTGTCGCACGCGCTCCAGCAGCTCGGACGGCGTGAGCGGGACGAGGGTGCGCAGGGCCTGGGTGATGGGGGCCAGCGGGGCCAGTCCCTCCGCGCGGCACTGTCCCACTCCGTATGGGAGCTCGGCCAGCTTCACCTGCAGCTCGAACTCCTGGAGGAGGCGTGACTTGCCCACTCCGGCCGGCGCGCCCACCAGCACGGCCCTCGCCTGCGTCCGCAGGGCCTGGCCGAGCGCGCTGCCCAGCGACGCCAGCTCCTGCTCCCGCCCCACCACCTCCGGGACGTGGAGGTAGCTGGCACGGGCGGTCAGCGGCTCCTCCTGCAGCGGCTCGCCGCTCGCGCGGCTCAATGCCTCCAGGAGCTCGGTGGCGTCCTGGAAGCGGTTGCGCGGCTCCTTCTCCAGCAGCCGGAGGATGATGGTTTCGAGCGCCGGCTGCACACTGGCCAGCGTCGAGGGCCTCGGGGGCGGACGGTGGAGGTGGTCCGCCAGGAGCTCGCTCACCTCCTCCCGGGAGAAGGGCAGGCTCCCGGTGGCGAGCTGGAAGGCCATCACTCCCAGGGAGTAGAGGTCCGCCCGCCCATCGATGCTCGTTCCTCGCTGCCACTCGGGGGCCAGGTACTCCATGGTGCCTCGCACCCGCATGGAGCCGGGCGTCCCGAGCTGGTGCATGATGCCGAAGTCCATCAGCTTCACGTTGCCGGACCCGGTGATGCGCACGTTGCTCGTCTTGATGTCGCTGTGGACGTAGAGGCGGGAGTGGACGAAGCCCAGCACCTGGGCCATCTGGGTGAGCACCCGGTAGATGGAGCGGGTGTCGAGCGGGCGCTCCCGGGCGAGTTGGCTCAGATCCTGACCGTCCACCACCTCCATGGTGATGTAGCGGTTGCCCGACTCGGTCATCCCGCAGTCGTGGACCTTGACCGTGTTCGGGTGCTGCAGCCGCTTCATGGCGAAGAACTCGCGGCGGAACAGCAGCGCCAGCTCCTCGACCTGGTTGGAGGAGAGCCCTACCGGCATCTGCAGCTCCTTGAGGGCGATCCGCCGCTTCTCCTGGAGATCCTCCGCGAGCCAGACGCGCCCCATCCCGCCCTGCCCCAGCAGGGAGAGGACCCGGTAGCGGCCATCGACCAGGCACTCCGGTTCGAGCGCACGGCGCTCGTCTCCCTCCACGCCCGTCACCCAGCTCAACGGGCTGACGGCGTCGACACCAAGCACGAGGGTCTGGTCGTCCTGCATCGGTCGCCCTCTCGCCCCCCAGAGAGCCGCCTCCGGGTTCTCAGCACCCCAATACCATCTTTTCGAGGGAAACCCGTAACCCGGTTCGTTCAGAGAGCCTTGGGTGAAGGGGCGGAGGCTCCGGGCGAGTCAGGCCGCGCAAGGCGTCTCGGGGTTTTCGGGGGGCGAGGAGACGGTCTCCGTGGACACCGCGTCCGGGCGGGCGGGGGCGCCGTCGCGGAGCGCGTTGCCGACACCCAGCTCCTCCGCGAGGGCGGTGAGCACCTCCCGGGCTCCCAGCAGCCGGTCCGGGGACACGCGGGAGAGCGCCCGCTGCACGGCGGACTCCACCGTGTCGGAGGAGGGGATGTTCTGGGCGTGACCCGCCTCGGTGAGGGTGAAGCGCGCCTTGCGCGCGTCGAGCGGATCCGCCTCGCGAGTGAGCAGGCTCCGCAGCACCAGGCGCTTGAGGATGCCGGTGAGCGTGCTGGGGTGCAGATGCATGACCTGCGCGAGCCGGCCCGCGCTGATGCCGGGATACTGTCCCACCAGCCGCACCACCAGCCGTTGCGGGCCCGTCAGCCCCATCCGGAACTCCATGCGCTTGGACGTGGACTGCAGCTCATGGTCGATGGCCCAGAGCAGGCGCATGAACTCCAGCACCTCGCCCAGCCCGGATGCTTCACTCCCGCTCGGGGCGGCCTTCTCGCTGGCCTTGTCGATCGCGCGCATGCCCGCGGTCTCCCAGTGGCACCTTCACAATGCTTTCCCGGATTACGTGCATTGTTCGTACCAGCCGGGAGCGCTGCGCGGGTCCGAGGGAGGGCGGGCCTCGGACCGGGGGCGTCTCTGTCCATGGGAGTGGCAAAACGCCTTGGGGGTATGGCGTCCTGCCATGGTGTGGAGCGCGGCGGGAGGGGGGAGGCCTACAGCGGCGGATGCACCACGGTGGCCTCGGCGGGCCCTTCGCCCACCGTCAGCACCGTTCCGGGCTCCAGGTGGTCGCGATGGACGTACCCCAGCGCCACGTACTGGCCCTTGCGCGGCGAGCGCACGACGCTCGTCAACCAGCCCACCTTCTTGCCTTCCTTCTTCAGCTCCGTGCCCGGTGTTGCCTCCGTCTTCCCCAGCACCAGGCCCGCCAGCTTCCGGTTCATGTGCCCCCGGAACGTGGCCCGGGCGATGACCTCCTGCCCGATATAGCAGCCCTTGTTGTAGGAGATGGCGTGGGAGAGGTTCGCCTCCAGGGGAATGGTGGTGTCCACCATGTCCTGCCCGTAGCGGGGCACCCCCGCCTCCACCCGGAGTTCCTCCATCACCCGCCAGCCCATCGGCCTCAGCCCGTGTGCCGGCCCGGCCTCGATCAGCGCCTTCCAGACCGCCTCCAGCCCGTCACGCGGCACCAGCAGGTCCACCCCGTGCGCCTCCACCCGCTGGCTGCCGAGCAGCAGCACCTCCACGCCGGCGAAGGTTCCGGGTCGGGTGACGTCCTGCTCCAGGGGGGCGAAGGGCTGGCCCAGCACGGCGCTCAGCAGCGGGCCCGTCCCCGGGCCCAGGAGCCGCAGCACCGCAAGCTCGCCCGTCGCCTCGTGGACCTCCGCGTCCTCGGAGATGAGGAATTTCTCCAGGAATTCCCGCACCTTGGCGCCCAGCCCCGGCTCCAGGTCCAGCACCAGATCGTCCTCGCGCCGGACGATGCGGGCATCGGCGACCATGGCCCCCTTCACCGTCACCATCGCCGCGTAGGTGGCCGCTCCGGGGGCGAG
>QKJM01000608.1 GCA_003249315.1 Archangium sp. | reverse complement strand
GACGGCAACCTCTCGCGCGTGGTGTCCAGCACCGCGGCCGACGCGGGCACCGCCGCCCAGTCCCTCCTGGACACCGTGGGACGCTGCCACCACCTGGTCCAGGGACTGGAGACGATGCGCCAGGCCCTCTCCGCGCCCCTGTCCATCCTCGCGGACGATCCGCGCACCGCGCTGCCCCAGGACGGCAACCTCGGCTTCCTCCGCTCCACCGCCAGCCTCGCCGGGGTGGTCCTCTCCGACGAGGACGACCACTCCGGCTTCGAGCCCGAGAGCTACGTGCAGTTCCTCCTGTCCCTCAAGGGCACCGGCATGTCCCACCGCACCCAGCTCCACGCGCTCGTCCCCACCGACGGCCGCTGCACCACCGCCGGCCAGCCCGGTCCACGCTTCGCCACCGTCGCCCGACGCACCGGCGGCCAGGTGGACTCCGTCTGTCTGGGCAGCTACGACCCCTTCCTGGACACCCTCCTGGAGCGCGCCGGCCAGCTCCAGACGGAGTTCCTCCTCAGCACCCAGCCCAACGGCACCGAGGAGATGTCCGTCCGCCTCCAGGGCCAGCCCGTCCCCGACTCGCAGTGGAGCTACGACGCCGCACGCAACGCCGTCGTCTTCCCACCCGCGGCGGCGCCTAAGCCGGGGCAGACGCTGGAGGTCCGCTACCGCGGCGTCTGCCGCGAGCCGGCGCCCATTCCCTGATTGCGCAATCAACCCTCTCAGGACATCTTCCGCCCCTGGCCCGAGGGCGGCTATGGTTGCATCTACGTGGAAACCTTCGGCCGTTACGAATTGCTGCGCAAGCTCGCCTCCGGCGGAATGGGCCAGGTGTTCCTGGCCCGTCAGCAGGGGCCCGTGGGCTTCCAGAAGCTGCTGGTCGTCAAGCGGTTGCTGCCCCACCTCTCCGAGGACGAGGAATTCATCCAGATGTTCCTCGACGAGGCGCGCATCGCCGCGCTCCTCAACCACCCCAACATCGCGCAGATATACGACCTGGGGGACGTGGACGGAGTGCTCTACATCGCGATGGAGTACGTCCACGGCGAGGCCTCCAGCCAGGTGCTCGCGCGCGCCATCCAGCGCAAGGGCGGCATGCCGCTGGGCCTCAAGTGCCGCATCATCGCGGACGCCGCGGCCGGGTTGGACCACGCCCACCAGGCCCGCAGCCCCTCCGGCCGCCGGCTCGGCCTCATCCACCGCGACGTGTCCCCGCAGAACGTGCTGGTGGGCTTCAACGGCAACGTGAAGCTCATCGACTTCGGCGTGGCCAAGGCCTCGGGAAAGATTTCCCGGACGATGGTGGGCACCATCAAGGGCAAGCACGCGTACATGTCTCCCGAGCAGGCCCGCGGCGAGGAGCTCGACGCCCGCTCCGACGTGTTCGGCCTGGGCACCGTCTTCTACGAGCTGCTCTGCAACATCCGCCTCTTCAAGCGCGACACCGACCTGGCCACCATGAAGGCCGTCGTCGCTGCCCGGGTGCCGCCTCCCTCCGAGCTCGTCCCCGGCCTCCCCCGCCGCCTGGATGCCCTGGTGATGAAGGCCCTCGCCCGCAAGCGAGAGGAGCGCTTCCAGAGCGCCGGGGATTTCCAGCTCGCCCTGGAGGACTTCCTCTTCTCCGAGCGCCTCCCCGGAACCCAGGCCCACCTCACCGCCTTCATGAGGGAGCTGTACGCCTCCGAGCTCGAGGAGGAGCGCTTCGCCAGCGAGCCCACCGTCATCCATTATGATCCGCGGCTCGCCCGCGAGCAGAGCTCCACGTCCTCGACGCGGGTGAGCCCCGTGCCAGGACCGACGCCCCCCCGGCCCACCCGGACGATCTCTCGCTCCCAGCAGCCCGCCGTCTCCGGGACGCCTCCCGCGCGCACCCGCTCCTCGCAGGGCGTGCCCGTGGCCCGACGTCCCCCGGGAACGCGAGGGAATGGGGGGACGAAGAAGTAGGCACGGGCTCGCTCCGGGAGCCGCTACACCCTCACAGGCTCGCCAGAGCCACCCGGTAGAGCGCCCGGTAGCCCATTCGCGGCGCCGGCTCGAAGCGCTCCGCCTTGAAGAGCTCCTTCAACAGCCGCTGCCCTTCCTCGCTCTCGTGCAGCCCCAGCAGCACCCGCTCCAGCCTCCACACCAGCTCCGGCGCCACCGCCATGCCCACCGGCACCCCGTCGTTCGGCGCCTCCTCGCTGTACGCCACCACCTCGAACTGGCTCCCCTGCCCCTCCAGCACCACCTCCACTCCGTCCGCGTAGGTGGAGCCCGTGGACTCCGGCGCACAGAAGACGCTCGCCACGTCCGCCGTCCCTTCCCGCACCGCCTCCAGCGCCGCCCGGTAGGAGCCGGTGAACTGCTGCGAGGAGAAGAGCCTGCCCGGCTCCAGCCCCTGCGCCTTCAGGTACGCCACCGGCAGCAGATAGCCGCCCACCGAGTCCCGGTCCACCCACGCCACCTTCTTCCCCTCCAGGCCCTCCAGCGTCAGCCCCTCGCCCGCACGGCCCACCAGCGCCGCCCGGTAGGACGAGCGCCCCCTCCGCACCCCGCGCGCCAGCACCCTCACGCCCATCGCCTCCACCCGCGCGCAGACGAAGGGCGGCGCCCACACCGCGTCCGCCCGACCCGCCAACAAGTCCTTCGCCAGCGCCTCATAGCTGGAGGCCACCCCCACCCCCACCTCCACCCCACCGCCCAGCGCCTGGCCGATGAAGGTGACCAACTGCTCCGCTCGCTCCCTCGCTACCTCGCTACCCAACGAGGGCGGCAGGCCGAAGCGAAAGAAGGTGCGAGCCGAGGTCGGAGAAGTCACGGGCATGGTGGGGGCAGGCTCCTCCTCTACTACACCTCGCGGTCCAGGCGGGACACCTCGTCGTCCGCGAGGCCGAAAGTCGCCTGCAGGAGTTGGAGGATGCGCTGCTCCGGCGGGCTCGGCTCCTGCCCGCCCGCATGGGCGATCTTCGTCGCCAGCCGGTAGGCCTTCAGCCGCTGGGAGTGCGTCGTCAGCCCCTGCGCCAGCACCTGCAAGCGCTGCGGCAGCCCCTCCTCCGACAGCGCCGCCACCGCCTCGCTCACGAAGGCCTGCGCCCGCTCCGGGCTCACGTTGTGGAAGAGCGGATCCGCCGCGAAGCTCTCCACCAGCGCCCGCGCCTCCGCCTCCTTCAGGTGCCCGTCCGCCGCGCTCACCAGCACCATCACCTCCGCGTACAGCCGCTCCAGCGGCTCGCCCAGCGCCTCCGCCAGGCTGCCTCCCTGCTCGACGACGTCGACGATCTGCGCCACCTCGGTCTCGGAAATCCCCAGCGCCGCCTGGAACGTCTTCAGCAGCCCCAGCTCCGTGCGCGTGGCCCGGTGGTCCGCGAACGCGATCGCCGCCGCCAGCCCGAACGCCAGCATCCGGTTCTTGTGGTCCGGCAGCCGCGCCCTCAGCGAGGCCAGAATCTGCTCCAGATCCTCCGCCTGCGACAGCCGCTGCGCGCTCGCCTCCACCAGCGCGTTGAGCTCGTCCGGCTTCGTCCCCTCGAACTCGGGACGTTCGATCACCCGGCGCAGCAGCGTCTGCATCTCCACCTGCGAGACGCGGCCGTCCGCCATCGCCGCCAGCAACATCACCTCCACCAGCGCTGCCTTGCGCTCCTCGCGCGCCTTCACTGCCTGCTCTCGAGCCATCCCCGGGCGCTCCCTTCGTCGTTGCCGCCGTTATGCTGCTTGCCTTCGTCCTGCGTCGTCTCTTCCTGGAAGTCGAAGAGGCTCCGGTCCAGCAGGTGACTGGGCCTCACATTGCTCATCGCCGACAGGACGCTCTGTCGCACGTTGGGAATCTCCCTCCCCAGCTCCTCGACCAGCCGCTGCATGCGCTTGCGCTGCAGGTTCTCCTGCGTCCCGCACAGGTCGCACGGGATGATGGGGAACCGCCGGGCCTCCGCGTAGGCGGCGATGTCCTTCTCCGGCGCGTAGCACAGCGGACGGATGACGGTGTTGCGCCCGTCGTCGCTGCGCAGCAGCGGCGGCATCGCCTTGAGCGAGCCGGCGAAGAAGAGGTTGAGCAGCAGGGTGTGGATGAGGTCGTCCCGGTGGTGCCCCAGGGCGATCTTGGTACACCCCAGCTCCACCGCCGCCGTATAGAGGATGCCCCGGCGCATGCGCGAACACACCGAGCACTGCGTCTTACCGGGCGGCGTCTTCTCCAGGACGATGGAGTAGGTGTCCTCCTTCAGCATCTTGTAGGCGAAGCCCTCCTGCTGGAACCAGGCCTCCAGCTTGTCCGCCGGGAAGCCGGGGTGCCCCTGGTCCAGGTTCACCGCCAGCAGCTCGAACTTCACTGGCGCCCGGCGTTGCAGCTCTCGCAGGAGATAGAGGAGGGTGTAGGAGTCCTTCCCACCGGAGACTCCGACCATGATGCGGTCGCCCTCGGAGATGAGGTGGTAGTCAGCGATGGCACGGCCCATGTGGCCGAGGAGGCTCTTTTCGAGTCGGGAGACGTCTGGGGGGGTCATCGGGGTGTCATCCTAGCGGCGACGTGGGAAAAAACACGCCACACGAACACACCCGCTCCGCTAGCCTGCCGGGCGCGATGCCGACCTTTCCACACCGAACCGAGGATGTGCAGGACGAAGCAGGGGCCCAGGAGGCCGCCCGGAAGCTCGAAAGGGCGAAGGAGCTGGCCGTGGACCTGGAGGCGGACGCCATGCACGCCTTCCGGGCCCGCCTGTGCTTCCTCCAGGTGGCCAGCGACGAGGAGATCTTCCTCTTCGACACCCTCCAGCCGGGGGTGGAGCCGAAGCTGCTGGCGTCGGTGATGGCGGACCCGGGGCGCACCAAGTTCTTCCACGCCGCGGCGGGAGATCTCCCCTACCTGGCGGAGGCGGGGGTGCGGGTGCAGGGCCTCTTCGACACCCACCGGGCGGCCACGCTGCTGGGCTGGCCAAAGGTGGGGCTGGCGGATCTGGCGCGCGAGCGGCTGGGCGTGGAGCTTCCCAAGGAGCACCAGCAGTCGGACTTCTCGCTGAGGCCGCTGCCCGAGGGGATGCGGGACTACATCGCCAACGACGTGCGCTACCTGGTGGAGCTGGGGCGGCAGGTGAGGGAGGCGTGCCGGGAGGCGGACATCCTCGAGGAGGTGCTGCTCGACTGCCAGCGGATGTGCGACGACGCGGCGGCGCGCCCGGACGTGGGAGCGGACTTCAAGCCACGGCTGCCGAAGGCGGGGCTGACGACGGCGCAGTTGGCGGTGGCGCAGGTGGTGGCGCACGCGCTGCACCGCAAGCGGCTGGAGTGGGCGGAGGCGGAGAACGTGCCCATGGGCCGGGTGCTGTCCAACATGGCCATCTCGGATATCGCGGTGAAGCCGCCGGGCAACCTCAAGGAGCTGGCGAGGGCCTCGGGGGTGCGCGGGGCCTTCGTGCGGGCGCACGGGGAAGAGGTGCTGGCGCTCGTACAGGGGCTGCTGGAGAAGGCGCGCAAGGGGGAGCTGCCCCAGGAGTCCCTGGAGCCGAAGGGGCCGAGGGATCCGAACCGGCGCCGACGCGAGGAGGTCCTCAAGGCGTGGCGCGCGGAGAAGGCGGCGACGCGCAAGGTGACACCCTCGGTGGTGCTGCCCAACCCCCTCTTCGACGCGCTGGTGTCGAAGCCTCCGCGAGACGAGGAGGAGCTGAAGGCGGTGCCCTACCTGGGGGAGAAGCGGGTGCGACTGTACGGGGAGGAGCTGATCTCCCTGCTCGGTCAGTACCCGCCCCAGTAGTAGCGCCGGCCGCCGCTATCGCTTGAGCGCCAGCATCATCCCGTCGCGGATCGTCAACAGCACCTTCTCCACCCGGGGGTCCGCGGCCACCTTGTCGTTGAAGGCGACGATGGCCCTGTCGCTCTCCGACTTCGGCTCGAGCACGCGCCCGCTCCACAGCGTGTTGTCCGCCACCAGCAGCCCTCCGGGGCGCAGCAGCGGCAGCACCGCGTCGTAGTAGTGGCTGTAGTTCTCCTTGTCCGCGTCGATGAAGGCCAGGTCGAAGGGCCCCTGCAGCGTCTTCAGCGTCTCCAGCGCCGGCCCCATGCGCAGGGAAATCTTCTTCCCAGGCGGGCTGCGCGCGAAGAAGTCGCGGGCGATGGCCTCGGCCTTCGGGTCCACGTCGCAGGTGATGAGCTCCCCGTCCTCCGGAAGCCCCTCCGCCATCATCAGCGCCGAATACCCGGTGAAGGTGCCAATCTCCAACACCCGCCGGGCGTTCGCCATCCGAACGAGCAGACGTAGGAAGGTTCCCTCCAACCGCCCCACTTGCATCTGGGGAGCCGACATCCGCTCCTGGGTGGTTTGCCGGAGTTCCTCGAAGAGCGGAGCAGGAACCTCGGTGTGCGCCTGGGCGTACTTCTCGATGGCATCAGGGACGAGCGTGATCGTCATGAAGCCGGTTTAACACGAGGCGATCGCCAGGAAACTTCAGCTTGCGACCGGAAGGAGCGTGCGTAGTTTTGGGTCCGTCGTGGAGGTGGTGGGTATGTCCGGAGTTCGACTGGGTGGCGCAAGAGCCGACATCCATCGTTGCATCGCCGCGAGCTTGAGCTGTCAGGCCGCTTGCGAGGCGGCCATGGAGCAACTGACGGCCAGGGGCATGCGCGCCGACAGTGAGCCGATGCGCCTGCTGCGACAGTGTGCGGAGCTCTGCGAGCTGAACGCACGAGCACTGAAGAAGGACAGCCGGTTGGCGAGGCGCACGGCGAGCCTGTGCCTCGAGCTGAGCAACCAGGTCGCGCACGCCCCGTGGCTGGACGGGAGTCCGACGTCCACGCTCCTGGCGAGTGAAGCGCTGCAGCTCGCGCACAGGTGCCATGTCCTGATCTTCACCTAGTAGCGCCCGCGCCTCCTACGAGACCGCTTGGACCTCAGGGTGTCTTCACGCCCCGGGAGCGCGCCTGCTTACGACGACGGCGCAGTACCGCTGCCCAGCCGAGCATCAGCATCGGAGCCAGCGCTCCGCCCGCCGCGGTGCAACCCTGCGCGGGCTCCTCCTCGGAGTCCTCAATGAGGGGCTGGGGCTCCGCCAAAGGCGCGGAAGTGTCCTCCGGAGCGGGGACGGAGGTGTCCTCCGGAGCGGGGACGGAAGGGTCCTCCGGAGCGGGCGCGGGACTGGTCTCCGGGGGGGGAGTCGGAGTCGGCTCGGTGCCCTGAGG
>QKJM01000703.1 GCA_003249315.1 Archangium sp. | reverse complement strand
GCTGATGGCGAAGACGGGGATGCTCTCCTGTGGCAGCCCGTACTGCTCGGCGGCGAGCCGGCGAGCCTGGGACTTGAGTGTCTCGCGCGACTCGGGGCTCAGCTCGTCCGCGAAGTTGACGAGGAAGACGAGGGCGCGGCGCCGGGCGAAGTCGGCGAGGAAGTCCACCTGGGTGGCCTCGGCGACGCTGCTCCGGTGCATCACCACCAGCGCCACGTCCGCGCGCTCGAGAGCCGCGCGAGCCACCTCCCGGTGTTCCGTGGCCACGCTGTTGAGGTCCGGCGTATCGACGAACACCTGGCCGCTCCACAGTCCGTGCGGGCCCGGTGCGTAGCGCACCACCTTGGCTCCCACCTGGGAGAGGGACTCGAGGGGGGTGCCCTCGGGGGCGAAGAGGGTGGCGGCGGTGCTGGTGGGCCGGTCCTCACCCTCGCGCGCGAGGGACTGGCCGGCCAGCGCGTTGAGGAGGGTGGACTTGCCCGCTCCGGTGGCGCCGACGAGGGCCACGGTGAGGGGGGCGTCCTTTCGCGCGAGGCCGCGTGCGTAGTCCTGGCGCAGTCGCTCGAGGCGCGAGGTGTGGGGCTGGAGGGCCGGCAGCGAGAGTGCGGTGGCCAGGAGGGGCTCGAGTTGCTCGGGATCGGGCAGGGTATCCACGGGGAGGAGCCTCGCTCCAGAGCGCCCGCGTGCCCAGCCCTGAATGCGGGCCGGCTTCCGCCAGCGGGCATTCCGTCAGTGCTCGTAGTCCGGGCTGCACCCCCACAGCGTCAGGTCCTCGGAGACGGTGGTGCAGTGCCAGCCCTCGCCACAGGTGTCGCGCTCTCGCGGGTCGCACTGGCGGAAGCAGGCGCTGGCGGTGGGGTTGGCCCTGCCGCACACGTGGCCTGCCGGGCAGCTCTCCGGGAGGAGGGGGTTGCAGTCGCGGGCGCACCAGAAAGCGCCACGGTTCCGGGACATCCACGTGACGCAGCGCTCGCCCTCCGCGCATGGCGTCTCATGGCAGGTGCCGACGACTCGCTCCAGGCACTGGTAGCGGGAGTCCTTGACGCGCAGGCACCGCTGCTCCCCGGGGCACCCGAGCTGGCGGCAGTCAGGGACGCAGCCCGGGCCGTCGTCGTGGTTCGTGCAGGTGTAGCCGCTCGGGCAGCTCGCGGGATTCTCCAGCCGGCACGGCGCGGCGCAGCGCATGGAGATGCAGCGCAGGCCCTCGCGGCAGGCGCTCGCGCGGGAGACGTAGCCGCTGCTGCATGGCTCGCCCTCGCGCCTCAGTCCCTCGGGAGTGCAGCGCCGGATGACGGGTCCGCCCGCGCCGGTGGTGACGGCGCGACAGACGAAGCCGGGGAAGCAGTGGAGGTCCACCTCGCACTCGGAATCCATGCACTCGAAGCGGCGTGTCTCCCGGTTGATGACGCACCCTTGTCCCGTGGGGCAGTCGCTGTCGGTACGGCACTCTCCGCAGCGCATCAGTCCTCCCTCGAAGCTGCAGTGCATGGCGGAGACGGGGAGCCCGTCCGAGGCCATCTCCAGGGTGCTCGGCGGCAGGCTCGTCACGGTGGCTTGCGGAGGTTCCCGTCCCGAGGCGAAGCTGATGAGGGATTCGCGGGACGTGGTGGAGTCGGAGGGAGCGGGCGCCGAGTCGAGCGAAGATGCGCTTCCCACCGAGTGCGGAGGGCGTGCCGACTCGATGACGGGCCCCGTCTCCGGGAACGAGGCGAGGAGCTTGGAGTGTCGCGGAGGCCGGAGCCCTTCCTCGAGACCACGCCCGGAGGTGCCCTCCGTTTCGCCCGCCTCGGGCAGGGCCGTGGCGAGTATCCAGAGGAACACCCCGATGCCCGCCGCACCAGTCGCGAGCGAGGCCCTTCGTGAGCGCACGGCCATGACCGGGCTCAGCGTGCTCCAGCATCTCCAACAGCAACCAGCCCGCGCGGAAGGGATTTCTTCCTGCTCTTCATGGGCACCCCAGGGTGTTTGCGTCTACCAGCCACTGTGAGGGAGCCGCGAAGTCTCCGTCAATCCGGAGCAGGTGCGGCGCGCGGGCATCCACCGCGGTCTGTCTTTCCCGGAACGAAGCGAGCAACCCACCCCTCGCCCTCCGGGAGAGGGACGGGGTGAGGGGGCCATGCGCCCTGGGTTGAGTCCCCGAAAGCACCCGTGCCCCTGGGAGAAGGCCGAGGTGGGTTCCTACCTTTCCTTCCAGGGAGAGATGCCCAGGACGCGAACGAGAGGCCCGCGGCGCGAGAAGAGAAAGGGGAAGACGGACATGAGACGATGGGTGACGTGGACGGTGGCGCTGCTGGGGCTGGGAGTGGGGGCGGGGTGTGAGAAGAAGGAGGAACCCCGCGCGGAGGCTCCCCCTGTGGAGCAGCGGGGGGCGGAGGGAGACGCCATGCAGGAGCTGCGACAGCAGACGGAGCAGCTTGCGGAGCGGGCGGGCGAGACGGCCGGGACGGCGCGGCGGGCGGCGGAGCAGGAGTCGGCCGCGGTGCGCGAGCGGGCGGAGGGGCTGGCCCGGGAGGTTCGCGAGGGCGCGGGCGAGGCGGTGGAGGAGATTGGCGAGCGCGGTGAGGCGTTGGGGCGAGAGCTGTCGGGGGACGTGGTGGAGGGGGTGGTGGCGGACGTGCGTGAGGACCGGCTGCTGCTGCGCGGGCCGGAAGGCAAACGGATTGTCCTGCGCACCGACGAGCGGACGCAGGTGCTGCGGGACGGACGGCGGATCCGCCAGGAGAGCATCCAACCGGGGAGCGAGGTGCGCGCCTCGTACATCCTCGAGGGCGAGGAGCGGGTGGCCCGCCGGGTGGAGGTGGAGGAGCCCGAGGCCCCGTAGCGGTACGAAGGGGTTCAATCGGGGCAGGGGACTGGGGCAAAGTGCGCGGCCATGAACGCTTCCGGCACCATGTTGCTCCTCTCCCTCCTGGGCGCCACGCCCGCACCTTCTGATTCGCTCTGTGAGAAGCGCGAGCCCTGCCGTCTCGTGGAGACGCTCGAGGCGGGGAAGGACGTAGAGGGACGCCCCATGCGGGTGAAGCGGCTGTGGCTGGGCTGGGCGGACCCGGACACGGCGGCGGAGTCGCTCGGGAAGAAGTTCCGGGCGGGAGGGCGCAAGCGGGAGGGCTCGCGGCCGGAGGGGGAGTGCGAGGCCTCGGAGTGGTGGCTGGTGCGTCCCGGGCAGCCCGCGCAGCTCCTGCTGTCGGTGTGCAATGACGGCTATGGGGCCGCGGGGGTGGGCGAGGACTCGGTCATCGTGAGTGAGAACCTCTTCACCCACGAGCAGATGGGAGGGAGCCGTGAGCGGTGGAGCACCTCGCGCACGCTGCAGCTCTCCCCGCCGCGGCTGATGTCGGAGAGCCACCGGAGCATTTCGATCTACCCGCCGGAGCAGGAGAACGGCGACTTCTGGAACTACGCGGAGTTGAAGGGTGAGGTGGTGCGGGCGGCGCCGGAGTGTGAGCCGGGAGAGTCCTCGTTGGGGGAGCGGACGCTGCAGTACCTGCCGCGGGTGCAGGTGGAGAAGTCATACGTGGCGGGAGGGTGGAAGGCGGCAGGGCTGGGCGAGTGTGGCCTGGAGGCGGGGAACTTCTTGTTGGGCACGCAGGACGACCCGGCGGATGCGGGGCTGAAGGCGCTGCTGGTGGCGCCGGACACGCTCATCGCCGAGGTGCGCGACGACAAGTGGACGGGACCGAGCGGCAAGTGGCTGAGGGATGACCACCTGGAGCTCTGGCTGGCGCCGCTGCCGCCGCAGGAGCTGACGGGCTGTGGCAAGCCGACGGCGGAGCAGAGGCCGGTGCAGTGGGGTATCCGCATGGTGGACGGGAAGGTGTTCCCCGCCTACGGCGACCCGAAGCAGCCACTGGAGGTGGAGCGGGCGGAGCTGGCGGGAGGGAAGGGCTACCGGGTGAAGGTGAAGCTGCCCACGCCGTTCCAGGGCATCGCGGTGGTCTACAGCGACAGCGACAGCGGGAAGAAGCAGGAGCTGATGCTGGCCACGAGCCCGGTGAAGTTCGCGAGGCCGGAGACGCTCAACCCGGTGCGGGTGGTGCCCCCGAAGGAGGCCACCTGCCAGGTGAAGGGCGGGGAGCTGCGAATCGTCCAGGGGCCGCCGATGAAGGCCGAGCCCGACGTGGCGCTGCTGGGCGTCGAATAGCGCCGGGGAGCGGTGGTCGTCAGGGGCTCCCTGGGAGCCCCGTACGAAGTGTCCCGTACGAAGTGTCTGACACCTTCCCCGTACGAAGTGTCCGTACGAAGTGTCCGTACGAAGTGTCTGACACCTTCCCGAGACACCTTCCCGACACCTTCCCCGTACGAAGTGTCTGACACCTTCCCCGGACAGGGGCTCCCTGGGAGCCCCGTACGAAGTGTCCCGTACGAAGTGTCTGACACCTTCCCGTACGAAGTGTCTGACACCTTCCCCGGAAGTCCATGTGAAGGAGGCCACCCCGTGAGCAACGAGGCACATCGCGGACCCCTGCTGAGCATCCGGGGCTGGCTGGAGTACCCCGAGAACAGCGCGCGGCGGGTGCGCGAAATCCTGGACGGCTTCGTGGAGCGCGCGGCGGACCTCGGCCTCACGCCCGAGTTCGTCCGCGAGGTCAACAAGGCGTGGGTACTGCCTGAACTCCAGGTCCCGCAGGAAGAGCGGTTCCTGTTCTGGAGCTACCTGTTCGTGGGGGCTGAGCTCAACGTGCGGAGCGAGCCCCTGCTGCGCGAGCAGGTCGAGGCCCTGGCCAGCCTCTGGGAGTGGGACGGCCCTCTGAAGAGATGGATGGCGGGGCGGATCGAGGTGGAGGACGACGGCGGCACCTGGGCCAGGGTGTGGAAGGTCGCGGAAGGAGTGGTGCGCGAGGCCTCGGAGTGAGGGGACCACCTTGGAGGGAACGGGAGCGGCCACCCGGGCAGTGTGCCGGCCCCGCCCCTGCCTTTCTCTCAGTGAGGAGCCGGGCCGTGCCGCTGCTCGGGTATCGAACGCCTTACATGGCGCTCGTCAAGGCCCCGGACCCGGAGGATGGTGGGGAAGAGGAGGACGAAGAGCCGAGGGGTCGGAGGTCGACTGGCTCGTCCAGAGACGTGCCAGGTCGATGGCGAGGCGAGTCGCTGCCTGGCGGCACTGTCTCCAGAGCTGGCCGAAGAGTGGGCTTGCCCTGGTTACGTGGAGGAGGACGTCCCGGCGGACCTGGCCGCCTGGCCCCTCATTCGGCACTGGCCGAATCCTTGCGCGTCCTGCCCACGAGGAGGGGCGCACGGATCCGCGCGTCGTCGGATATGCACCTCATATTTGAATCCGCCTGTGCTGTAGGGTGCTGTTTTATTGCATTTTTGTTTAATCATTGAGCGGGACGTGGTCCTTTCCGGGAATTGGCTCTTCATCCATCCACTCCCTTTGTAGGGCAGGTCTCTAATCTGTTTTAACTCGGCGCCAATGCTTTCTATCAGGTGAATGAACGCGCGAGAGCAATCTGAAGTCCCGCATTTCCCGGTAGCCGGATATGTCATGAAGCCCCTTGGATTTTGCCCTTGGCCGGCCAGTGCGGTGCGAGCACCGAGAGGCGTGCGAAGTGTTTGACACTTCCCGGCGGCGTCTCGACAAGGGGCTGTCCTGGCGGTAGCCTCCGGGAAGGACCATGAACCCCCCATTCAGAGTATGCGCTTTAATCCGCTTAGTGCTGAAAATCTCTTGAATCCGTTTCCGCTCTACAGGGCGATGCAGGCTGAGAGCCCGGTGCATTGGTCGCCCGAGGCGATGGGCTGGTTCATCACCCGGCACGCGGACGTGGCCGCGTGTTTTCGGAATCCGCGGCTGAGCGCGGACCGGACGAGGTTCTTCGAGTACCAGGTCTCAGACAACACGGAGAGCGTCAAGGACTTCATGCGGTACGTCCGCCTGCAGGTGGCCATGAAGGACGGGGAGGAGCACGTGCGGCTGCGCCGGCAGACCAACCCGGCTTTCGCGGCCCAGGTGATAGAGGCCTGGCGGCCGGCCATCCGCCGCATCATGGAGACGCTGGTGGACCAGGTGCGGCCCCTGGGGCGCATGGACCTGGTGAAGGCGATTTCCTACGAGCTCCCCTCGCTCTTCATCGCCGAGTTCCTGGGCATCCCCGCGGAGGCCCGGGAGCGCTTCCGGGACTGGTCGACGCGGCTCGCCGAGTTCGCCTCTCCGCCGGTGGGCGTCGACATCCTGACGCTGGCCCGCCGGGCCAATGACGCGATGGTGGAGTTCGGTGCCTTCCTGGCCGGCATCATCGAGGCGCGTCGCCGGGTGCCGGGCGAGGACGTGCTCAGTCGGATGATACTGGCCCAGGAGGAGGGCGGGATGACTCCCGAGGAGCTGGTGGCCAACGCGCTCCTCATCGTCGTCGGGGGCCACCTCACCACGACGGATCAGCTCACCAACACCGTGAATGACCTGCTGACCCACCCCGACCAGCTCCAGAAGCTGCGGGAGAACCCGGGCCTCGTGAAGTCAGCGGTGGAGGAGTCGCTGCGCTTCAGCCCGGCGGTGCCCTTCCACTTCCGCATCGCGCTCGAGCCCCTCACGCTGCACGGTCAGACGATTCTCGCGGGGAGCCCCGTGTTCCTGGGGATGGCCGCCGCCAACCGCGACCCGGAGGTCTTCCCCGAGCCGGACCGCTACGACATTTCGAGAGACCTCAGCGGGCAGAGGCTGATGACCTTCTCCTTCGGGCCGCACCAGTGTCCGGGCGCTGGCCTGGCCCGCCGCGAACTGGAGGTCGCCCTCCAGGTGTTGCTGGAGCGCCTGCCCGGCCTGCGTCTGGATGAGGACCAGCCGCCGCAGCTCAAGTGCGGCAGCCTGCTCTTCCGGGGCTTCACCTCGTTCCCCGTCCGGTGGTGAGGCGCCGCGCGCGGTGCCAGAAAGAGCTGATGGCCACCGATGGGACCCTGAGCTGAGCGAGCAGCGCCGCCGTGCATCATCCGATGCGCGGCTGTCCTGTGTGTTCGTGGAGGAGGCAAGGTCCCACACGGAGCTGGAGCGCGAGGGGCTCGTACGAAGTGTCTCGTACGAAGTGTCTGACACCTTTCCGGGGACACCTTTCCGGGGGGTGAGGGGACCCCTGCCTACCGCTGAGCCGAAACGAACGCGGTGACCCGTGAAGCGGCATTCTCCCGGATGTTCATGAAGAAGAG
>QKJM01000596.1 GCA_003249315.1 Archangium sp. | reverse complement strand
CCGAGGCCGCTACAGTGTGCTTCATGTCGACCCTCTCGCTGGGGACTTCAGAGCAGCGCCCCTTCTCGTCGTGGCTCAAGCTTGGCATCGGCGGGGCGGGGCTCTCGCTGTGCGGCCTGTGGTGGCTGATCGTTTTCGCGATGGCGCTGCTGCCGGACCCCGTGCAGGAGGAGCACCCCGCCAGCGCCCAGGTGCTGCTGCTCGTCGTCTCGGTGCTCGCGACGGCGCTCTTCATGGTCATCTTCCGCTCGGGTCTGCGCGGGTCCTTCGTCCCGAGCCCCGTTGTCCCGAGCGTTCCTCGGGCGGACTTCCTCCTGGAGAAGAAGTCCAGGGCCGCCATCAGGCCCGAGCGGCCCTCTCTACGGCTGGTTCGTCCGGAGCCGTGACTTCGGCGCCGCGCCCGGACACCTCCGCCCAGCTCAGCGAGAAGCGCGCGAGGTACTTCCGCAGCCGATCCGCGTCGTTGACGCTCCTCTTCTGAGCGCGTGAGCGGGCGAAGAGCACGCGACCCGCGTCCGACAGCGAGCGCGTCCGCCGGCACACCACCAGCACCTCCGCGAGCTGCACCCGATCGAACCGATCCAGCGCCGCCGCCCGCTCCTCGCCCAGCACCTGGGAGACCAGGTCCACCATCGCTTCCGGCGAGGGGCCGCTCCGTGTCCAGGACGCGCGCAGCCGCTCTACCTCCTCGTCCACGCCCTCGCGGGTGATGCGGCCTCCCGGAGCCAGCGTCGCCATGCGGAGTACCGCCGAGCCCAGATCCCTGAAGTTCCCGCTCCAGCGCGCCTCGGGCGAGGTGGCGAAGCTCAGGAAGTCCTTCTGGGCCTCCTTGTTCATCGTCACCCGCGTCCCCAGAGCCTGCGATGCCTGATCCAGCTCGTAGAGGAGGTTGGGAGGGATGTCCTCGGGCCGCTCGCGCAGCGCCGGCAGCCGGAAGGTCCATAGGTTGATGCGCGCCAGCAGATCCTCCCGGAAGCGCCCGCGCTCCACCTCGACCAGCAGGTCCCTGTTGGTGCCCGCGATGAGCTGGAAGTCACTCTCCACCTCCCGGTCCGAGCCCACCGGAAGGAAGCGCTTGTCCTCCAGGGCGCGCAGCAGCATGGCCTGCTCGTCCGCGCCCAGCTCGCCGATCTCGTCCAGGAACAGCACGCCGCCGTTCGCCTGGCGCAGCAGTCCTGGTCGTTCTCCCACCGCCCCCGTGAAGGCCCCCTTCACGTGGCCGAAGAGCGCGGACATGGCTCCATCGCCACGGAGGGTGGCGCAGTTGATGTCCACGAAGGGGCCGGCCACCTGCCGCCGCGTCTTCTTGAGCTGGTAGATGCGCCGCGCGAGCTGCGACTTGCCCGCCCCCGTGGGCCCCGTGAGCAGCAGCGGCGCGCGCGAACGGGAGGCCACCTGCTCGATTCGTTCGATCAGCCGGTTGAAGGCCGCGTTGCGCGTGTCGATGCCCGCCTTGAGGAAGGACAGCCCCTCGCGTTGCTCCTGCCGGAAGCGCCGCGCGAGCGTGTCGTACTTCGACAGATCCAGATCGATGATGGCGTGGCCCCCCATCGGGCCCGTGGGCTCCCTCCCGAAGGGGGGCGACGTCTGCACCAGCCGCGCCGGAATCTGCCGGCTCTCCACCAGCAGGAACATGCTGATCTGCGCGATGTGCGTCCCGGTGGTGATGTGGACGAGGTAGTCCTCCTGCTCGGGCTGGAAGGGGTAGGTCTTCGCGTAGTCGAGCAGCGCCCCGTACGTCTCCTCCAGGTCCCACGGGTTGCGGATGTCCACCTCCGTCAGGCGCACCTGTGTCTCCGGGGACACCTGGGCGATGTCCGCCGCCACCAGCCGCGCCAGCTCCAGGTGGGAGGGCGGGTAGAGCAGCTCCAGCCGATGCACCACCAGGTCCTCCTGCTGACACAGCCCCACCGTGGGCCTCCACCGCTCCCACCGCTTCGGGCCCCGCCCCGTGTCCAGCGTGGTGCCCAGCATTCCGAGCACCACCGTCTCTCGCGCCTGCTTCTTCGCCATGGGGATAGGACTTTAGTCCATTGGATAAGGAAGAGGGCAGGGGAAGCGCCGTCTCCCTCCGAGCGAGCGTTGGCACGGCGCCTGCTCTACCCCCTCGCGTGCCCGGGACGGTCCGGGCGGACGAACACGAGGGGTGAGGTCATGCAGGTTCAGCGTGCGTACGAGGTGCTGTCGAACGGGGCGGGCGGGGTTCCCATCAAGGCGTGGACGGTGGGCGTGCCCTTCGAGGATGAGGCGAAGCAGCAGCTCCGGGCCATCGCCGCGCTGCCCTTCATCCACAAGTGGGTGTCGGTGATGCCGGACGTACACCGCGGCACCGGAGCCACGGTGGGCAGCGTCGTGGCGACCGCGGGTGCGGTGATTCCGGCCGCGGTGGGTGTGGACATCGGCTGCGGGATGATCGCCGTGCGCACCACCCTGCGCGCGGAGCAGCTCCCGGACTCGCTCTCCCGGGTGCGCGCGGCCATCGAGCGGGCGGTGCCGCACGGCCGCACCAACAACGGTAGGCCGGGAGACCGCGGCGCGTGGGCGAACTCGCCCGCGTCCCACCTCGAGGCCTGGGCGCGCCTGAAGCCCGGCTATGACGCCATCGTGTCCAAGCACCCGCGCATCGGCCGGGGCGTGAGCCTGGAACACCTCGGGACGCTCGGGACGGGGAACCACTTCATCGAGCTGTGCCTCGACGAGGCCGACCACGTGTGGCTGATGCTGCACAGCGGCTCGCGCGGGGTGGGGAACCGGATCGGGAGTTACTTCATCGAGCTGGCCAAGGAGGACATGCGGCGCTTCTTCATCCACCTGCCCGAGGCGGACCTGGCCTACCTGCCCGAGGGCACCGAGCACTTCGCGGACTACCTCCAGGCGGTGAGCTGGGCGCAGGAGTACGCGGCCATCAACCGTGAGCTGATGCTGTGCTCGGCGGTGGAGGCGCTGCGAGGGTGCGGTGAGCTGCCGTCCTTCGAGCTCACCGACGCGGCGGTGAACTGCCACCACAACTACGTGTCGCGCGAGCACCACTACGGGAAGAACGTACTGGTGACGCGCAAGGGCGCGGTGCGGGCGCGCGAGGGGGATCTCGGCATCATCCCCGGCAGCATGGGGGCCCGCTCGTACATCGTCCGTGGGAAGGGGAACGCGGAGTCCTTCCACTCGTGCAGCCACGGCGCCGGCCGGGTGATGTCGCGGACGGAGGCGAAGCGCCGCTTCTCCCTGGAGGACCACGTGAAGGCCACCGCCGGCATCGAGTGCCGCAAGGACGAGGATGTCATCGATGAGACGCCCGGCGCCTACAAGTCGATCGACGCGGTGATGGCTGCTCAGGCCGAGCTGGTCGACATCGTCCACACCCTTCGCCAGGTGGTCTGCGTGAAGGGCTAGCTCTCATGGGGGTGGAGCATGAAGGGATAGAGACATCGAGGCGCCCGTTCCCTCCGAGACTTCGGTCGCTAATGAGGGGGCGGGCGCCGCTATTTCGTGCGGGGCTCCTCGCCCCAGGAGAGGATGGAGACATGGTTCACATCGATGGTTCGAAGGGGGAGGGCGGCGGTCAGGTGCTGCGCACGTCGCTCGCGCTGTCGCTGGTGACGGGCACGCCGTTCCAGATGGTCGACATCCGCGCCGGGCGCTCCAAGCCGGGCCTGCTGCGCCAGCACCTCACCGCGGTGAAGGCCGCGGCGGCCGTGGGTCGGGCGGAGGTCTCGGGCGCGGAGCTGCACTCCAGGGAGCTGACGTTCCGGCCTCGGGGGATTCAGCCCGGGGACTACCACTTCGCCGTGGGCACGGCCGGCAGTTCCACGCTCGTGCTGCAGACCGTGCTGCCCGCGCTCCTGAGCGCCAGCGGGCCGTCCACCCTCGTGCTCGAGGGCGGTACCCACAACCCGGCCGCGCCGCCGTTCGACTTCCTCTCCAGGGCGTACCTGCCGCTCGTGCGCCGGATGGGGCCCCAGGTGGAGGCCTCGTTGGATCGGCCCGGGTTCTTCCCCGCCGGAGGCGGAAGGTTCCGTGTGAGCGTGCGGCCCGCGCCCCTGAGCCCCCTTCACCTGCTGGAGCGGGGCGAGGTGCGGCGGCGGCAGGCCACGGCGCTGATTGCCCAGGTGCCCTACGACGTCGCCCGGCGCGAGCTGGAGACCGTGGGCCGGGTGCTCGGCTGGGAGGAGTCGGAGCGGCGGGTCGAGGAGCTGAAGCGCTCGGCGGGGCCGGGGAACGTGCTCTCCCTGGAGATAGAGAGCGAGCATGTCACCGAGGTGTTCACCGCGTTCGGCGAGCGCGGTGTGCGCGCCGAGGACGTGGCTCGGGCCGCCGCGGAGGAGGCGAGGGTGTATCTCGAGGCTGGTGTGCCCGTGGGGCACCACCTGTGTGATCAGCTCCTGCTGCTGCTCGCGCTGGCCCGAGGGGGCTCGTTCCGCACCCTGCCGCTCGACGGCCACGCGCTCACGCAGGTGGAGACCTTCGCGCACTTCCTCGACGTGAAGGTCTCCGTCGAGGAACTCGATCCACGCGTGCGGCTGATCACTGTAGGGTAGGGGAGTGGCTGACTTCACCGAGGAGCAGATGAACGCGGCGCTCCATCGTGCCAGCGAGGAGCTGTCCTTCCCCAGCTACTACGAGGCCTGTGTCCGGCCTCTGCTGCGCAACCCCGAGGGCCACTGGCCCCGGTGTTGTGCCGGAGGCTGTGAGCCCTGTGCGCAGACCTTGATCGCCGTGGCGCGACGGACGCTGGAGATTCTCGGGTGTCCCCGGGTGGCGCCCGTTCAGGAGTGGTGACTCAGAAGAGGCGCACTCCCAGGCCCAGGCGCACGCCGTAGCCCAGTCGCGTCCGCGTCACGCCTCGCTGCTCCTTGAAGACGTCCGCCCCCAGCTCTCCCAGCGCCAGCAGCGACAGATCCTCCCCCAGGTACACCTCCGCTCCCACTCCCCCCAGCGGCTTCAGCCGGAAGGCTCCCGTCGGACTCAGCCCCACGTCCACCGGCACCTCCACCAGTCCCACCGCCTTCACCGTCTCCGCCACCCTCCAGCTCGCTATCACTCCCGGGCTCAGTCGCAGGAATACTCCCGAGAAGTTTTCCTCATCAAAATACCGCGACCCCGAGTCCAGCAGCACCCCCAATCCCAGCTCCGGTGCCAGCTCGAACGCACCCTGGGTCCACACCTTCTTCCGGCTCACCCCCTCCAGCGCCACCGCCAGTCGCAGGTAGTCGAAGCGCGCCCTCGCTCCCAGCTCCCACCCCGAGATTCCCTGCCGGAAGGAGGCTCCCACCTCCGGTACTCCCACCCAGCCCGCCAGCGCCGTCGCCCCGTCCGGCATCGCCGCCGGCGCCACCACCGCTCCGAAGTCCTCCGTCCGCTCCGCTACCGCGGGCCCCACTGGCGTCTCCTGCGCCACCGCCAGCAGCGGCAACCACACCCAGATCAGCATCAGTCGCTTCATGGCCCCACTCTCTCGCCATCCCTCTTCCCCGTCGAGGTTTCCGGTTCTTCCTGCTGGCCAACAATTTCCGGCCCTTGAGGGCAGGTGCTGCCTTGCTTGCCGTGTAACCTGAGCTACAAGGTGATTCCCAGTAGTCGACTTTATTAATCCATTGTAGATTTGTACTCTCAGTGGATGGGAGCTGTCGTTCGGGACCCGTCGTTTCGGGAGTTCTCCATGGCTGCTGGTTCGCACCGTGCCACCGTTCTCGAGCCTGATTCGTCGTCCGTCTCCGCCGGGGTCAGTCCCCGTCGACGGGCGCGCCAGTTCCGGCCGCGAGTGCTGCTGGTAGAGCCGGACAAGGACACTCGCACCGAGCTGGCGCTGGGGCTGGTGGGTGCCGGGTTCGAGGTGCTCGCCGCTCCGGCCAGCGAGGACGTGCTGGCGGAGTTGGAGTCCTCGCGCCAGCCGCCGCACCTCGTCATCGCGGACGTGGAGGCCACCAGCGCCAACGGGTTCGATGGGTTCGCCCTCTGCGAGAAGCTGCGGTCCGAGCCTCGTACCGAGCACATCCCCCTCCTCCTCCTCTCGTGTCCGGAGAGGGCCCAGGCCTGCGCGCGTGCCGAGGCGGTGCGTGCGGATGAATGCCTGCTGAAGCCGGCCTCGGTGACGGAGGTGGTGTCGCTCGCCCGGTTGCTGGCGGGCCGGCGCGCTTCGGCTCCCGCCTACGAGGCGCACACCACCCGGATGCCGCTGGCGCAGGTGGTGTGTGCCCTGCTCGCTGGCTCCCGCGCCGGCCGGGTCGAACTGCGCGACAACGAGGGGTGGCTCTCCTTCCGCGAGGGCCATGTGGTGGACGCCTCCTTCGAGGGGGAGTCCGGCCTCACCGCCGCGCGCCGCCTGCTCCTCTTCGGTTCGGGCGCCTATGCCGTCTCCTTCGGCGAGGAGCTTGCGCAGGGCGAGTTCCTGCTCGACCGGTGCAGCTACGTCTCCCAGATGTTGCCGGCCGCCGAGCGCTTCGCCTCTCTCTGTGCCATGGGCATTCCCCTGTGCGCCCGCCTCACCGTGGACTTCAAGAGCCTCGCGGAGAGCCTCTCGGGGCTGCCCGATGACGTCGGGAGTGTCATCCGACTCTTCGATGGCCAGCGCACCGTCCTCTCCGTCCTCCTGGAGTGCAACCTCTCCGAGGTCGTCACCCTGGAGGCCGTCACCTGCCTCTACGCGCTCGGGGTGCTGGTGCCCGCCACCTTCGTCGCCGAGTGCGAGCCCGTTCCCCGCTCCATTCCCCCCTTCTTCGAGCCGGTGCTCAACGATGACGAGGAGGCCTTCTCCACGGCCTTCGCCATCGCGAGCGCCTCCTAGGCGGCCGGGTCCGCTCTGGCCCGCTGCCTTGCGCATTCGGACGTAGTATCAGGGGGTTATCGCAAGGCATCCGCCAGGAGCGTCATCCGCAATGTCGGGTCACAACCGATGGACGAAGATCAAGCGGCAGAAGGCCGCGATCGGTGCGAGCAAGGGCAAGCTCTACACCAAGCTGATCAAGGAACTCACCCTCTCCGCGAAGCTGGGCGGGGGAAGCCCCGAGGGGAATGCCCGTCTGCGCGTCGCCATCACGGCGGCCCGCGAGGCGAACATGCCCAACGACACCATCCAGCGTGCCATCAAGAAAGGCACCGGAGAGCTCGAGGGTGAGAGCTACGAGGAACTCATCTACGAGGGCTATGGCCC
>QKJM01000439.1 GCA_003249315.1 Archangium sp. | reverse complement strand
CCCTCATACCTCCACTCTAGCCCTCGGCGAGAGTGTCCTTGATTGCCTGGTCCGTCGAAGGCAAAGAGCGATGATGACCCACCTCTCCCTGGTCCGGATTGCGCAGTTCGTCGGAATCGCCTTCGGGTGGAGCTGGCTGCTCGCCGGGGGCTATTACGTCCTGGGCGGCCAATGGAACACACCCGCGGCCATCGTGGTGGCCTCGGCCTACATGATGGGACCGGCGATCGCGGCGATCATCGTCCAGCGGGTCATCCACCGGCAGCCGCTACGAGCCCCGCTGGGACTGTCCATCCGACTCCAGCGCTGGTGGCTCGTCGCCTGGCTCTCCCCTTCGCTCCTCGCGCTAGCAGCGCTCGGGACGGCGCTCCTCCTTCCAGGCGTGACGCTCGATCCCTCGATGGCCGACCTCTTCCAGCGCTTCGGGGGGAGCCTTCCCCCCGAGCAACTCGCGGAGATGCGGCGCCAGGTCGAGTCCTTGCCGATACACCCCTTCTGGCTCGCACTGGCGCAGGGGCTCGTGGCCGGACCCACCATCAATGCCGTCGTGGCCCTCGGCGAGGAGCTGGGCTGGCGCGGCTTTCTTCACAAGGAGCTCGCGCCACTGGGGTTCTGGCGGGCCTCGCTCCTCAACGGCGTCATCTGGGGCGTCTGGCATGCCCCTCTCATCCTCCAGGGACACAACTACCCCGCGCACCCGGTGCCCGGCGCATTCCTCATGGTGCTCGTCTGTGTCCTGCTCGCCCCGCTCTTCGGCTATGTGCGCGTGCGAACCGGGTCCTCGGTCGCGGCCGGGGTGATGCACGGCAGCTTCAACGCCTCGAGCGGACTGGCAATCATGGTCCTCGCTGGCGGAACCGATCTGACGGTCGGACTCACGGGAGCGGCCGGGTTGATCGTTCTCGGAGTAGCCAACCTGGCGCTCCATCTCTTCGACCGGAACATCGACGCCCGCATGGAGGACGCAGCCCCGGCGACTCCCGCCGACACCTCCGCCGGAACCGCGGCGCTTCGGACCTGAGCTTCGAGTCCGTCCGGCCCCCGTACGGGAAGGCGAGGCTCCTGGCTCACTCCCTGCCAGGCAGCCGAGGAATCATCGTGCCGAGAAGTCAATTCCTTCTTGCCCCAGCTATCGCCTACCTGACAGTAGCTGGAGCGCGAGGGAACAACAGGCTTCATGATCGACATCCCAGGCTACACGCTCCTCTCCAGGCTCCAGTCAACTGGCACGAACATCCTGTACACCGCGGTGCGCGACACGGACCGCCTGCAGGTCATCGTCAAGATGCCCGTGTCCACGCACCCGAGCACGCGAGAGCTCGACCACTACCGCCGGGAATACGCCATCCTGCGGCGGCTCGCGGAGGTGCCCGGCGTCACCAGGGTCCTGGGCTGCGAGCAGAGCAACGGACGTCCGGTGCTCCTGATGGAGGGTGATTCGGGCACGCCCCTGTCCGAGTCCGTGGGGAAGTCGTTCGAGATGGACCGCTTCCTCGAGCTGGCCATCGCCCTGGCCTCGACCCTCGCGGAGATCCACCGCCGCAACATCATCCACAAGGATCTCAAGCCCTCCAACATCATCCTCCTGCCCTCGGGCGAGCCACGCATCATCGACTTCGGCACCGCCTCCCTCCAGAGCATCGAGCACGTGGAGGCGGTTCCCGCCAACCTCATCGAAGGAACCCTCGCCTACATGTCCCCGGAGCAGACCGGGCGCATGAACCGCTCGGTGGACTACCGCACCGACCTCTACTCCCTGGGAGTGACGTTCTACGAGCTGCTGACGGGCGCCCTGCCCTTCCACGGGCGCGACGCGCTGGAATGGTTCCACGCTCACATGGCCCAGGTCCCGAGACCTCCGCACGAGCGGCTCCCCTCCATCCCTCCCAGCCTGTCCGCCATCGTGATGAAGCTCCTCGCCAAGGTCGCCGAGGAGCGCTATCAGGGCGCCGACGGGCTGAAGGCCGATCTCCTCCGATGCCGGGAGCAGTTGGGCCAGGGCGTGCTCGAGGCGTTCCCGCTGGGAGAGCGCGACATCCCCACCCACTTCCAGATGCCCCAGCGGCTCTACGGGCGCGAGGCGCAGGTGGACAGCCTGCTCCACGCCTTCGAGCGGATCTCCCGGGGCGGGAGCCCGGAGCTCGTGCTGCTCAGCGGCTACTCCGGCATCGGCAAGTCGGCGGTGGTCCACGAGCTGTACCGGCCGGTCGTGCAGCGACGCGGCATCTTCCTGGACGGCAAGTTCGACCAGTTCCAGCGGGACATTCCCCATGCCACCCTGGCCCAGGCCATTCGCGGGCTGGTGCGGCAGTTGCTGGCCAGCACCGACGCGGAGCTCGAGGCGTGGCGCGAGCGCCTGCGCGAGGCGTGTGAGGGCAACGGACAGCTCCTCGTGGAGCTGATTCCCCAGCTCGAGCTCGTCGTGGGCGAGCAGCCCGCGCTCCAGGAGCTCCCTCCCTCCGAGGTGCAGCACCGCTTCGACCGGGTGTTCCGGCGCTTCCTCGGCGTCCTCTCCACCCCCGAGCACCCGCTCGTCCTCTTCCTGGACGACCTGCAGTGGGCCGACACCGCCAGCCTCCGGCTCATCCAGCACCTCCTCACCCACCCGGACACGCCACCGGTGTTGCTCATCGGCGCCTACCGAGACAACGAGGTCTGCCCCTCCCACCCGCTGATGCTGATGCGGAAGGAGTTGATGCAGACCGGCGCACGGATAACGGATCTCCAGCTCGAGCCGCTGAGCCTGGAGCAGCTCCAGCAGATCATCACCGATGCGCTCCCGGGCGCGGGGCGGGAGCTCGTCGAACCCCTCTCCGCTCTCACCCACGAGAAGACCGGTGGCAACCCGTTCTTCTTCCTCCAGCTCATCCGGACGCTGAACCAGGATGGACTCCTGACCCGCACACCCGAGGGCGACTGGCGGTGGGATGCGGAGGGCGTCCGGGCCAGGGCCTACTCCGACAACGTCGTCGACTTCCTGGTGGGCAGGCTGCGCCAGCTCCCCCCCGAAACCCAGCACCTGCTGCGCCTGGCCGCATGCGCGGGCAATGCCTTCCCGCTCCAGACCCTGGCCGTCATCTCCGACACGCCGGAGGAGGCGGTGGAGAAGGGCCTCGAGCCCGCGCTCCTGGAAGGCATGTTGATGCGCGGCGGAGACCTCGCGCAGTACCGCTTCCTCCATGACCGCATCCAGCAGGCGGCCCACGCCCTCATCCCCGAGGAGGAGCGCAAGGCCATCCACCTGCGCATCGGCCGCCTGCTGCTGGCGAGCCTGCCCCCGGAGGAAGTACGGGAGAAGATCTTCGACGTGGTGAACCAGCTCAACGCCGGAGCGGAGCTGCTCCACTCCCCCGAGGAGCGCCACCGCGTCGCGCTCCTGAACGCCGAGGCCGGCTGGAAGGCCCAGGCCTCGACGGCGCACCGCTCGGCCATCACCTACTTCACGATGGCCCTCTCGCTCCTGCCGGGTGACACCTGGGAGCGGGAGCCCGAGCTGACCTTCAAGCTGAGCTTCCAGAGGGCGACCAGCGAGTTCATGAGCGGCAACACGGCCGAGGCACGCCGCCTCGTGGCGGAGCTCCATCCCCGAGCGCGTACCCCCTCGAGCCTGGCGGCGGTCTCACGGCTGCGCAGCGACATCCATCTCACCACCGGTGAGACCCAGGAGGCCGCCAACTGTCTGCTGGAGTGCCTGACCTCGCTGGGCATGCCCATGTCTCCGCAGCCCTCCTGGGACGAGGTGGAGACCGCCAACGAGGAGGTGTGGGCCCTCCTGGGGGAGCGCCCCATCGAGAGCCTCCTCGAGCTGCCGCTCATGACCGACCCGGACATGAAGGAGGTGATGAGCGTGCTCGCCGCCCTCTTCACACCGGCGCTCTTCACCAACCCCAACCTGCTCATCCTCCACCTCAGCCGGATGGTCCTCCTCTCCCTGCGTCACGGCAACAGCGAGGCCGCCGCGCACGGGTACGCGTGGTACGGCATCGTGCTGGGCTCCTCCTTCAAGAAGTACCGCGAGGGTCACACCTTCGGTGAGGTGGCCCTCACCCTCGTCGAGCGCCACGACTTCTCCGCTTCCCGGGCCAGGATCCTCTACTCGATGGAGATCCTCAGCTACTGGACCCAGCCCCTCTCCCGCTCGCTGGAGCACATCCGCAGCGCCTTCCAGCACGCCGTCCCGACGGGCGACTTCCAGACCGCCTGCTATAGCTGCAACCACATCGTCACGGACCGCTTCGCGCTGGGGCACGATCTCGAAGAGGTCTACCAGGAGTCGATCGCGCGCCTCGACTTCGCGCGGAAGGCCGGCTACCAGGCCGTGCAGCAGGTCATCCACCACACCCAGCGCTACGTGCAGCAACTTCGCGGCCTCTCGCGCGACTTCAACACGCTGAGCGGTGATGACTTCGAGGAGGAGACCTTCGAGGCAGGGCTCTCTCCGACGCACGTGAGCACCATGGTGTGCTGGTACTGGCTCCTCAAGATGCAGTCGCGCTTCATGTGCGGCGCATATGAGGAGGCCAGACAGGCCTCGGCCAAGGCCGCGGAGCTCCTCTGGTCCTCGGTCGGCCACATCCAACTGCTGGACTTCCATTTCTACAGCGCCCTGACCCTGGCCGCCTGCTGCGAGGACGCGACGCCGGAAACGAGGCAGGAGTACCTCGAAGCCATCCGGAAACACCACCACCAGCTCGAGGAGTGGGCAAGCCTCTGCCCCGGCAACTTCCGCGCGGCCGAGCGGATGGTCTCGGCGGCGCTCGCCCACCGCCTGGGCCAGAATGAAGAAGCGATGCACGCCTACGAGGAGGCGCTCCACTCGGCCCGCGAGAACGGCTTCATCCAGTACATCGCCCTCGCGAGCGAGCTCGCGGCGCGCTTCTGGCGCCAGCGACGGGTCCCGACCATCTCCCTCACCTACGCCCGCGAAGCCCGGGAGGCGTACCGGACGTGGGGAGCCCTCGGCAAGGTCCAGCAACTAGATGACCAGTGGCCCCTCCTCACGGAAACGGTGAGCGGTCCGGATCGTCGCTCCTTCGATACGAGCTCGACGCAGATCGACGCGCTCACCGTGGTCAAGGCCCAGCAGGCCATCTCCGGGGAGATCGTCCTGGAGCGGCTGGTGTCCACGCTGCTGCGGGTGGCCATCGAGAACGCCGGCGCCCAGCGAGGCGCCCTGCTACGACCGCATGGCAACAAACTCCAGTTGGTGGCCATCTCCAGCGAGGGGGAGGACGGCGTCGTGGTCCTCCCGGAGGAGACCTCCACCCACGAGCTGCCATGGTCGCTCATCGCCTACGTCAGGCGCGCGCACGAGCATGTGCTCATCGGCGATGCCTCGAAGCCCCACCCCTACTCCTCCGAGTGCTACTTCGAGCGCGGCCGGGCCAGGTCGGTGCTCTGCCTGCCGCTGATGCGCCAGGAGGAGCTCGTCGGCGTGCTGTACCTGGAGAACGATCTCGTCGCCGATGCCTTCACCCCGGCCCGCATCGCGCTGCTCGGGCACATCGCCTCCCAGGCCGCCATCTCCATCGAGAACGCGCGGCTCTATGCCGACATCCAGCGCGCCGAGGCCGCCCTGCGCCAGGCCAATGACGAGCTGGAGCGACGGGTGGACGAGCGCACGCACGAGCTCCAGCAGGCCCAGGCCCGGCTGGTGGAGATGGCGCGCTCGGCGGGCATGTCGGAGATCGCCTCCAACGTCCTGCACAACGTTGGCAACGTCCTCACCAGCGCCGTCGTCAACCTCGAGGTGATGCAACATGCGGTGGGCTCGTCGCGCGTCGTCCGGGTGAGGCAGGTGGCCTCCCTGATCGAGGAGCACCGCGAGTCCCTGGCCCAGTTCCTCACGGAGGATCTGCGAGGCACCCGTCTGCCCGAGTACCTCACCGCGCTCTCGGCCGAGCTCATCAAGGAGCAGACGAACCTGCAGGAGAGCCTGCAGGCGATGAACAGGCACCTCGAGCACATCCAGGCCATCGTCCAGGTGCAGCAGACCTACGCCAAGACCTCGCTCCTCACCGAGGAGTGCGATCTCGCGCAGCTCATCGACGACACCCTTCGCATCCAGAACGCCGCGCTCCAGCGCCACGGCATCACCATCACTCGCGAGTCCGCCTCCCTCCCCAGGGTCCTGGCGGACAAGCACAAGGTGCTGCAGATCCTCATCAACCTCATCGCCAACGCCAAGTACGCCATGGACGAGGTCCCCGAGGGGCAGCGGCGCATGCACGTGCGGCTCTACGCCGAGAATGGCTGGGCGCGTATCCAGGTGGTGGACAATGGCGTCGGCATCGAGCCGGAGGTCCGCTCGAAGCTCTTCGCGCACGGCTTCACCACGCGCCGGGACGGCCACGGCTTCGGCCTGCACTCGAGCGCGCTGGCGGCGAAGATGCTGGGAGGACGGCTGACGCTGGACAGCGAGGGGCCGGGCAAGGGAGCCACGGCCACGCTCGAGATTCCGCTCACGCCCGAGAGCCGGGAGCAGTCAGGGGACTGAGGGAGTCCAGCGGGCTACCAGCCCGGAGGAACCTCGAAGTAGGAGCCCCCCTCGCAGAGGAAGGCAAACCGGGTGACGACCGGAGACGGCATCCCACTGTTGTCCAGCACCTTGAAGGAGATATCCAACCAGTCCGCTGGGGAGAAGACGGTGGTGTAGGGGCAGTAGAACGACCGGCTCCCAGTTCCAGCCGACCAGGAACTCGTATACTCGTCCCCGTAGTCGTTCGAGGCGTGGAACTGCCAGTATGGGGAGTAGGGGCTACCGCTGCCGCCGCTGCCGCTGCCGTTGCAGACGATGAAGTCACCCGAGCGGGAGCACGAGAGCGAGGCGGTGGGACAGGCCTGGGTGAAGCTCGTGGTGACCGTGGTGACGTTGTCCAGGCAGGTCGTCTCGTTGCCGTTGCTGTCGATGACCATGGGGTAGCCTCGCACCTCGAGCGTGTGCGAGCCGCAGCCCAACCCGTTGCTGCTGTGGTACCAGGTGCCTGAGGTGCCCGGGCGCTCGTCGTAGCTGCGCAGCACCCCGTCGACGTAGTACTCCAGCCGCACCGCGTTGGCGAAAAGCGACACGCCCCAGGTGCCCACGGCCCCCAGCTCCCCTCCGTAGGAGCTGGCGTCGGAGATGACCAGACTGGTCACGCTCAGCCCCG
>QKJM01000504.1 GCA_003249315.1 Archangium sp. | reverse complement strand
TTCGAGCCGGACGCCATGGAGCGACTGCTGGGGCACTGGAAGCAGGCCCTCCTCGCCCTCTCGGCCCCTGGCGCCGAGCGCCTCTCCGACGTCTCCCTCCTCTCCGAGTCCGAGCGCCACCAGGTGCTGCTCGAGTTCAACCAGACTCGCGCCGACTTCCCCTCCGAGTCCTGCATCCACCACCTCTTCGAGCAGCAGGTCTCCCTCCGCTCCGACTCCATCGCCCTCGAGTTCGGCGACCAGCGCCTCTCCTACCGTCAGCTCGACGCGCGCTCCAACCAGCTCGCCCACCTCCTGCGCTCCCACGGCGTCGGTCCCGACTCCCTCGTCGCCCTTTGCCTCGAGCGCTCCGTCGAGCTCATCGTCTCCCTCCTCGCCATCCTCAAGGCCGGCGGCGCCTACCTCCCCCTCGACGCCTCCTACCCCCGAGAGCGCCTCTCCTTCATGCTCGAGGATGCTCCTCCTCGCCTTCTCATCACCTCTCGTTCCCTCCAGGAGAAGATCCCCGTCTCCGAACAGCTCCCCTGTCTTCTCGTGGAGGAGCTGGCTCTGGAGGGACAGCCCACCACCTCACCGGCCTCCGGCGTCACCTCTCGCAACCTGGCCTACGTCGACTTCACCTCGGGCAGCACCGGCCGGCCCAAGGGCGTCGCCATCGAGCACCGCTCCGTCATGCGGCTCCTCCATGGCAACCACTACGCCCACCTCGGCCCCGAGGAGTCCTTCCTCCTCCTCGCCTCCTCGCCCCCATCTCCTTCGACGCCTCCACCCTCGAGGTGTGGGGGCCTCTGCTCTTCGGCGGTCGCCTCGTCGTCTTCCCTCCCCAATCCCCCAGCGACCTCGACCTCCTCACCCAGGTCCTCTCCAAGCACCAGGTGACGACGCTCCACCTCACCGCCGGCCTCTTCTCGCAGATGGTGGACCTCAAGCTGGAGGGGTTGAAGGGCGTGCGCCAGTTGCTCACCGGCGGCGACGTCGTCTCCGCGCCACACGTGCGCCGGGTGCTCTCCGAGCTGGGCACTCCCGTCACCGCCTGTTACGGCCCCACCGAGAGCACCCTCTTCACCTCCTGCCACCGGATGACCCGGCCCGAGCAGGTGGGGAGCTCCGTCCCCATCGGCACTCCCATCGCCAACACCCAGGTGTACCTGCTGGATGTCGCCATGCAGCCCGTGCCGGTGGGAGCGCCAGGAGAGCTCTTCATCAGCGGCGAGGGACTGGCACGCGGCTACCTGTCGCGTCCGGACCTCACCGCCGAGCGCTTCATCCCCGATCCTTTCTCCAGCCAGCCCGGCGCCCGCCTCTACCGAACCGGCGACCTCGCACGCTGGCGTCCCGACGGCGTCCTCGAATTCCTCGGCCGCCTCGACAACCAGGTGAAGGTGCGTGGCTTCCGGATTGAACTCTCGGAAGTCGAATCCGCACTCCTCCTCCACCCCTCCGTCCGCGCGGCCGTCACTGTCGTTCGCGGCGACGCTCCCGGCGACAAGCGCCTGGTGGCCTACTTCGTCACCCACCCAGGCCAACCGCTCGACACCTCTACTCTCCGCTCCTTCCTCCAGCAGCGCCTCCCCGAGTACATGGTGCCCTCAGCCCTCGTTCCCCTCGAGGCGCTTCCCCTCACCTCCAACGCGAAGGTCGACAGAAAGGCGCTCCCCGCCCCGGAGAGCATCCAGTCCGACTCCGGTCGCGACCACGTCCCGCCGCGCACTCCCACCGAGAAGCAGCTCGCCACGCTCTGGGCCCAGGTGCTGGGCGTGCCGCGCGTGGGCCGTGACGATGACTTCTTCTCGCTCGGCGGACACTCACTGCTGGCCACCCGGCTCGTCTCCCGCGTACAGCAGTCCTTCCAGGTGGAGCTGCCTCTGCGCGCCCTCTTCGAGGCCCCCACCCTCGCCGCCCTGGCCGAGCGCCTCGACGAGGCGGCCCATGGCGCTCGCGCCCCGACTCGCCCCGCGCCACGCCCGGCCTCGAGAGAGGAGCCGCTGCCCCTGTCCTTCTCCCAGCAGCGGTTGCTGTTCCTCGAGGAGCTCACTCCGGGCACCGCCATGTACAACGTGCCCGCCGTGGCGCGGCTGGAAGGCCCCCTCGACACCGCTCTTCTCCAGCGCGGACTCGACGAGCTGGTGCGTCGCCACGAGACGCTGCGCACCACCTTCCACTCGGGCATGGAGGGCAGCTTCCAGCGCATCCACTCCACCGAGTCCCTGCCGCTCGCGGTGGTTGATCTGGCGGAGTTCCCCGAGGAGCAGCGCCAGGCCGAGGCGATGCGCCTGGCCCACCAGGAGGCCGGGCGTCCCTTCTCCCTCACCGAGGGTCCGCTGCTGCGCACCACGCTGCTGCGACTCTCGGACACCGAGCACGTGCTGGTGCTCGTCATGCACCACATCGTCTCCGACGGCTGGTCCATGGGCGTGCTGCTGCGGGAGCTGTCCGCGCTCTACGAGTCCCTCCGCCAGGGACAGGCCTCACCCCTGAACGAGTTGCCGCTGCAGTACGCGGACTACACCCTCTGGCAGCGCGAATGGCTCCAAGGCGAGGAGCTGGAGCGCCAGCTCTCCTGGTGGAGGCAACGGCTGGAAGGGGCGCCCGGCATCCTGGAGCTGCCCACCGACAGGCCCCGCCCAGCGGTGCGTGGCTCGCGCGGAGCCACCCTCCCCGTGGAGCTGCCGCGGGAGCTGTCCGAGGCGGTGAAGGCCCTGGGCCAGCGGGAGGGTGCCACTCCCTTCATGGTGCTGCTGGCCGCCTTCCAGGCGCTGCTCGCACGCTACTCCGGCCAGGACGACATCAGCATCGGCTCACCCATCGCCGGTCGCCGCCACGCCGAGGTGGAGGACCTCATCGGCTTCTTCGCCAATACCCTGGTGCTGCGCTCCCGCTTGTCCGCCGACACCTCCTTCCGGGAGCTGCTGGCCCAGGTGCGAGAGACGACCCTGGGCGCCTACGAGCACCAGGACGTGCCCTTCGAGAAGCTGGTGGACGAGCTCCACCCCGAGAGAGATCTCAGCCGGACCCCGCTCTTCCAGGTGCTCTTCGCCCTGCAGAACGCGGCCCTCCCCGAGCTGGAGCTGCCGGAGCTCACCCTGCGCCCGCTCGCCGCGGATGGAGGCGTCGCGAAGTTCGACCTGGAGCTCGAGCTCTCCGAGTCCGAGGGCCGTTTCCACGGCGTCTTCACCTATGACGCTGATCTGTTCGACGAGAGCACGGTGGCGCGCCTGGCCGGGCACCTGAGGGTGCTGCTGGAGGGCGTGGTGGCCTCGCCGGACGCCCGCCTCTCCGAGGTGTCCCTGCTGTCCGAGGCCGAGCGCCACCAGGTGCTGGTGGAGTGGAACCAGGCCCGACGCACGCTGCCCGAGCCCGCGCTGGCCCACCGCCTCTTCGAGGAGCAGGTGCGCCGGAACCCCGACGCGCCCGCCCTGTGCTTCGGAGAGGAGACGCTCAGCTACGGAGAACTCAACGCACGCGCCAACCAGCTCGCCCACCACCTGCGCCGACTGGGCGTCGGCCCCGAGGTGCTCGTGGCCGTGTGCCTGGAGCGCTCGGTCGAGCTGGTGGTGGCCATCCTGGCCACCCTCAAGTCCGGCGGCGCCTGGCTGCCATTGGAGCCCACGCTGCCCGTCCGGCGCCTGGAGGACATGCTCTCGGATGCGCGCCCCTCGGTGGTGATCACCCGCTCCACCCTTCGTCACCTGACGGGAGAGTACGGCCCCGTCTTCCTCATGGACGAGCACTGGTGCCAGATGGAGGACGCTCCCATCGGGGACCTGGACGACGCGCAGGATGGGGACAACCTCGCCTACGTCATCTTCACCTCGGGCAGCACCGGCCGCCCCAAGGGCACCCTGCTGAGACAGCGCGCCCTCTGCAACACCGCCCTACAGACGGTGGACTTCATGGGGCTGCGGCCCGGACAACGGCTGCTCCAGTTCTTCTCCAGCGGCTTCGACGCGTCGGTTTCGGAGATCTTCCCCGCGCTGCTGTCCGGGGCCTGCCTCGTCATGGCCTCGCGCGAGGAGCTGCTCCCCGGCGAGCCGCTGCTGGAGCTCGTCGAGCGGCAGGCCATCACCACGCTGAAGCTGACGCCGTCGGTGCTGGCACAGCTCGAGCCCGAGGGGCTGCGCGGCGTGGAGACGCTGATCTCCGCGGGAGAGGCCTGCACGCCGGAGCTGGTGGAGCGATGGAGGCCGGGGCGACGCTTCGTCAACGCCTACGGCCCCACCGAATGCACCGTGTGCGCCACCGTCAACGAGGATGTGGAAGCGCGGCGCGTCACCATCGGCCGTCCCTTCCACAACGTGAAGGCGTACGTGCTGGACGCCACCATGAGGCCGGTGCCCCTGGGAGTGCCGGGCGAGCTGTTCGTCGGAGGCATGGGCCTGGCGCGCGGCTACCTCGGGCGGCCGGAGCTGACGGCCGAGCGCTTCGTGCCGGACCCGTTCTCGTCCGAGCCGGGGGCACGGCTGTACCGCACCGGGGACAAGGTGCGCTGGCTGGCCGACGGCAAGCTCGAGTACCTGGGCCGGGTAGACACGCAGGTGAAGGTGCGCGGCTTCCGAATCGAACCCGGTGAGGTGGAGTCCGCGCTCCTGCGCCACCCCTCCGTGCGCGAGGCGGTGGTGGTGGCTCGCGAGGACAGGCCCGGCCACAAGCGCCTGGTGGCCTACATCGTGCCCAACTCCCCTCTCCCTCTGGGAGAGGGACGGGGTGAGGGTGTCTCGCTCCCCGAGTTGGAACTCGATCAACTGCGTACCTGGCTGAAGCAGACGCTGCCCGAGTACATGGTGCCCTCGGCCTTCGTCCCCATGCAGTCCCTTCCCCTCACCTCCAGCGGCAAGGTGGACAGGAAGGCTCTGCCCGCTCCGGACACCTCCGGAGCCGAGCGGCAGTCCAACTTCGTGGAGCCCCGCGACGAGGTGGAACAGCGCCTCGCCGACATCTGGGCGCAGGTGCTCGGCCTCCAGCAGGTGGGGGTGGAGGACAACTTCTTCGAGCTGGGCGGAGACTCCATCATCAGCCTGCAAGTGGTGGCCCGCGCCCGTCAGGCCGGGCTCGCCTTCTCCACGCGCGAGCTCTTCCAGCACCAGACGGTGGCCCGGCTCGCGCGAGTGGTACGTGCCGCCTCCGCGCCGGCGGGGGAGCAGGGCCCCATCACTGGCCCGGTACCGCTCACCCCCATACAGCGCCACCTGCTCGAGCACGACGCCGCGCACGCGTACCACTTCAACCAGTCCGTGCTGCTGGCCACTCGCGCGCCGCTGGAGGCCTCGCTGCTGGAGGAGGCGCTTCGGCACCTCGTCGCCCACCATGACGCCCTGCGCCTGCGCCTGCGCCACGTAGACGGCGAGTGGCTCCAGGACAACGCAGGCCCCGAGGAGGCTTCCTTCCAACTGCTCCAGGTGGACCTCTCCTCCACGCCCACCGACGAGCAGGGGGCGGCCCTTGAAGCCGAGGCCTCCCGCCTCCAGGGCAGCTTCATCCTCTCCCAACCGCCCCTGCTTCGCGCCGCCCTCTTCCACCTGGGCGCGGGCGCGCAACGCCTGTTGCTCATCGCCCACCACCTCGTGATGGACGCCGTCTCCTGGCGGGTGCTGGTGGAGGACATGGAGTCCACCTACCTCCAGCTCCAGCAGGGCCGGACGCTGACGCCGCCCCTCAAGAGCACCTCCTTCCAGGCCTGGGCCCGCCGCCTCGAGGCCCATGCCCACTCGCCAGCACTGGAAGCCGAAACCGCCCTCTGGCTGGAGGAGGCCCGCCAGCACGTGGCACTCCTCCCCACCGAGGCCACTGGCCCCAACACCTACGCCTCCGCGCGCTCCGTCTCCCTCTCCCTCGAGGCCGAGGAGACGAAGCTCCTGCTGCAGGAGGTTCCCTCCGCCTGGCGCGCCCACATCAATGACGTGCTGCTAGCCGCGCTCGCCCAGGCCCTGGCCGAGTGGACGGGACAGCCCCACGTCCTCGTCGACCTCGAGGGCCACGGCCGCGAGGAGCTCTTCGAGGATGTGGATGTCAGCCGCACCGTGGGCTGGTTCACCACCCTCACGCCGGTGCTGCTGCCGGTGCCCTCCAACGGCAGCGTGGGAGACGGCCTGCGCGCGGTGCGTGACTCGCTTCGCCGCCTGCCCCACCACGGCCTCGGCTTCGGCCTGCTGCGGTGGATGGGTGCCTCCGAGGAGGCCCGACGGCTGCGGGAGCTTCCCGCCCCGCAGGTAGCCTTCAACTACCTGGGCCAGCTCGACGCCCCCGTGGCCGCGAGCCGTCTCTTCTCGCCGGGCACCGAGCCCCTCGGTGCCCTCACCGCTCCCTCCGGCACGCGCTTGCACCCACTTGAGGTGAATGGCTCCGTGCTCGGCGGCCGCCTGCGGGTGGACTTCGGCTACAGCACCCACCTGCACTCCACCGCCACCGTCGAGCGGCTCGCGCAGCGCTTCCTCCACCACCTGCGCGCCCTCATCTCCTCTCGCCACTCCGAGGACGCCCGCCGTCTCTCCCCGGGTGACTTCCCCCTGGCCACTCTCTCCCAGGAGTCTCTCGAAGCACTGCTTCGCCGGGCCGGGCCGGACGTGGAGGACCTCTACCCGCTGTCCCCCATGCAGCACGGCATGCTCTTCCACGCGCTGCTCTCTCCCGAGTCCGGCGCCTACTTCGAGCAGCTCTCCTGGACGGTGCGCGGAGGGATGGAGCTGGAGGCCTTCCTCCAGGCGTGGAGGGCGTGCCTGGAGCGCCACCCTCTGCTCCGCACCTCCTTCCATTGGGAGGAGCTGGAAGTGCCCCTTCAGTTGGTGCATGCCCGCGCCGAGCTGCCCTTCGAGTTGCTGGACTGGCGTGAGCTGCCCGCCTCCGAGCAGCAGTCCCGCTTCCAGCAACTGCTTCACGAGGAGAAGAAGAGCGGCTTCGAGTTCCACCGCGCGCCCCTCATGCGCCTGAAGGCGGTGCGGATGGAGGAGGACACCTGGCGCTTCCTCTGGAGTCACCACCACCTGCTCGTGGACGGGTGGAGCCTGGGTCTCCTCATGGGAGAGGTATTCTCCCTCTACGACACCTTCCGCGCGGGCGGTACGCCCCCTCCCGTGTCCCGCCCGCCCTTCCGCGACTACATCGCCTGGCTGCGGCGCCGCGACAGCTCGGAAGACGAGGCCTTCTGGCGCGCCACCCTGGAAGGCTTCTCCGCTCCCACGCCTCTGCCCGCCGACACGCGGGCAACGCCGCCTCGGGGCGAGCTGCCCACACAGCTTTCTCGGGAGCTGGGCCTCTCCAGGGAGGCCACCTCCTCGGTGCTGGCCTTCGCTCGCCAGCACCAGCTCACCCCTCACACCCTGGCCCTGGCCTCGTGGGCGCTCGTCCTCTCCCACTACAGCGGTGAGCAGGACGTGCTCTTCGGCAACACCGTGGCTGGCAGGCCTCCAGAGCTGCCCGGCTCCGAGTCCATGGTGGGCCTCTTCATCAACTCCCTCCCCACCCGCGTCCGGATTCCCTCTGCCTCCTCTCCCCTCCTTCCCTGGCTCCAGGCCCTGCAAGCCCGCCAGTTGGAGCAGCGCCAGTATGAGCACACCCCTCTGGTGCAGGTGCAGGGCTGGAGCCAGGTGCCTCGCGGCACGCCGCTCTTCGAGTCTCTCGTCGTCTTCGAGAACTATCCCCTCGACGCCTCCGTGCTGTCCTCCTCCGCGCTACAGGTCGAGGACGTACAGGGCTTCGAGGCCACCAACTACCCGCTGACGCTCTCCGTCCTCCCGGGTGACTCGCTCCGCCTGCGCGCCGTCTACGACACACACCGTTTCGAGCCGGACGCCATGGAGCGACTGCTGGGGCACTGGAAGCAGGCCCTCCTCGCCCTCTCGGCCCCTGGCGCCGAGCGCCTCTCCGACGTCTCCCTCCTCTCCGAGTCCGAGCGCCACCAGGTGCTGCTCGAGTTCAACCAG
>QKJM01000065.1 GCA_003249315.1 Archangium sp. | reverse complement strand
CTGCCGTCCCCACAACAGCCGCCAGCGCGTGGATCTCTCGCTGCTGAGTCGACTGGATGGCACCCAGCCTCAAGCCATGCTGACCGCGCTTCTGGGCGACAAGGGCACGGTGAAGCTCTCCGCGCGCTCCGCGAGCCCCGACAAGGAGGCCCCCGACTCCCCCACCCGGCGAGAGGACGAGGAGCGGCAGGCCCTGCTGCGCAAGCTGGCCACCATCGCCGACGATGCTCGCACCTTCGAGCAGGACACCGGCGCCCAGGTGCTCCACATCGGCTTCCCCCTGCTGCACCTCCCTCCGGACGCGAAGCAGCAGCGCGGCTTCGCGGGCACCCGGCGCGTCCTCGCGCCCATCGCCTTCATCCCCGTGCGCCTCACCCTCAAGAAGGGCCGCACCCCGGGCGTCGAGCTGGAGTCCGCCGCCGATGGCGTGGACCGTGTCATGCCCAACACCGCTCTCCTCGCCTGGGTGGAGCGGCAGACCGGCCAGCGCCTCGGAGACCTCTTCGCCGACGAGACCGGCCAGGAGCCCTGGCGCGAGCTGAACGAGCTGGTCGCCGCCGTGGCCAAGGCGCTCGAGCTACCCCTCCCCGCCCCTTTCTCCCCGTACAGCCTGATCTCCCCTACCCCGCGCTCCGAGGACGAAACCTCCACCGGCTCCGCCATCCTCTCGTGCGCGGTGCTCGGCCTCTACCCGCTCTCCAACCAGAGTCTGGTGGATGACATGCGCGCGCTCGTCGACGGGGAGCCCGTCCAGGGCCCCATCGAGAGCTTCCTCCGTGTGGGCGTCTCCCTCGGCGGCGACAGCCATCCCCGGGCCGACATGGGCTCGGAGCGCCCCTGGCGCGCCGGGGAGGATCGGCTCATCTCCCATGCGGACCCCTGCCAGTCCCGGGCGGTGCGGCTCGCTCGGAGCAGCCGGGGCCTGGTGGTGCATGGGCCTCCGGGCACCGGCAAGTCGCAGACCATCGCCAACGCCATTGGAGATCACCTCGCCCGCGGGGAGCGCGTCCTGCTCGTCTGCGACAAGCGCACCGCTCTGGACGTGGTGAGGCACCGGCTGGAGCACCTGGGTCTCGGCTCCCTCTGCGCGGTGGTTCACGACGCCCAGAGGGATCAGCGTGAACTCTACCTGGGCATCCGCGAGCAGCTCGACGGCCTCACGGAGGCCAGGGTCAACCCCGCCGCCCAGGCCGAACTCGCCCGGGTGGATGTCGAGATCCAGTCCCTCCACGATGAACTCTCCGCAGCCGAGCGCGCCCTCTCCGCTCGCCCCGCCGGAGACACCGAGCCCTCCTTCCACGAGCTGTCGGGACAGTGGCTCGGCCAGGAAGCCCCGGAGTCCCTCGCCCTCGCGACGGAGAGCCTCGGTACCTGTCGCCTCGCTGAGATTCGCTCTCGCGAGCGCGAGGTACACGAGGCCCTGGAGCGAGCGGAGAAGGAGGGCTACCCGGACAACCCCTGGCTCCTCGCGCTGGGCGTGAAGCTGTCCGAGTACCTGTCCACGCCGCTCGCCACGTACCGCGAGAAGCTGTCGACCGCCGTCGAAGCCGCGCGCGAGGCGGATGCCCTCCTCTCTCCGGACGTGCCCGCCTTCTCTCCCTCGGGCGATCCGGTGGTCGAGGGACGGGCGCGCGCCGCGCTCGCCGAGAAGCTGGAGCCGGTGCTGAAGGAAGCCACCCCCGAGCTGCTGTCACGTTGGCTCTCGGCCACGCCCGAGGCGGTTCACTCGGCCCAGGCGCAGATGGAGGGCCTGCTGCCCCAGGTGCGGACGCTGGACGAGGGGCCGCTGGATGCCGAGCTGGCGCTGGTACACCGCTCGCAGCCGCAGGGGCTTGGCACCGTGGTGCAGTGGATCTCCCTCCTGGCCACCTGGCTGCTGGTGGCGCGCAAGTGGTACGGCTTCCTCTTCTTCGGCCGCAGGGGCAGGGCCCTGGAGGTGCTGAAGCGCTTCGGGCTCGTCCTGAGCGCGGATGCCGCCGATCGCGTCTCCCACTTCCTCGCCGGCGTGCGCGCGCGACTGCTGCTCACCGAGTACCACCGCGAAGTCCTCTCCCCCGGCGCTCCCGAGTCCATTCCCGACGAGGTGCTCAAGCGTGGCCTCCGGATCCACGCCGCGCTCTTCGAGGTGCTGCGGACGTTGGAGCAGGAGCCGGCGCTCGACTCCTGCCAGCAGGCGGTGCGCGAGGCACTGCGGGGCGACGAGTCCTCCTGGGCCCGACTCCTCGCGGGACTGCGCCAGTCGGTCGCGCGAGCGGAGTCCCTTACCCGGCTGGAGGTGCGACTGGCCGCGGTGGAGCTCTTCTCCCCCCTCTGGCGCGAGGAGCAGGACCGGGCTCTGCGCGGGGGCGACCCGGTGCTGCCCCTCCTCACCTCGCTCGAGTCCAGGCTGTCCACCGTGGAAGGGCTGCTCCGGATGCGGGCGCTGGTGGCCGGGCTGCCTCCGGCGCTGGGGACGGCGATCGAGCGGCTGGCCCAGGCCGGCGCCTCGGCCGAGGACGGCTGGCGCGCGGTGCGCAAGGCGGTGCTGGCCGCGGAGGTGTCCGCGCGAGTGCGGGAGAATCCGGCGCTGCAGCACATCGAGGCGGATCGCCTTCAGGCCTGCCAGTCGCGCTACCGCAAGCTGGAGGCGAGGAAGCGGGAGCTGGTGGGCGACGTCATCCTCCACCGCTGGACGGAGCGCCAGCGAGAGTGGTTGCTGGCCTCCACGGGCGGGCGGCTCAACGGACAGGGCGCGGAGCTGCGCCGACGCCTGCTGCTGCGCGGCGAGCGGGCCCTCCGGTTGCGCCAGGTGATCGCCGTGGGCGCGAACATCGAAGGGGGGGATCCGCTCTTCGAGGTGCGCCCGGTGTGGATGGCGAGCCCCCAGACGGTGGCGCAGATATTCCCCCGCCAGGAACTCTTCGACGTGGTCATCTTCGACGAGTCCTCGCAGTGCCGGCTGGAGGAAGCGCTGCCGGTTCTGACGCGGGCGAAGCGCGTGGTGATCGCCGGAGATCCCAAGCAACTCCCTCCGACGCGCTTCTTCGAGTCCGCGGTGGTGCAGAGCCAGGAGGAGGCGGACGTGGAGGACGAGCAGGGCCTCTTCGAGGAGCAGCAGTCGGAGGTGGAGGATCTGCTCGGCGCGGCGCTGAACCTGGAGATCGAGCAGTGCTACCTGGACGTACACTACCGCTCGCGGAACGCGGATCTCATCGGCTTCAGCAACGAGCACTTCTATGACTCTCGGTTGCAGGCGATCCCGGGGCACCCGTCCAACCGGGTGCGGCACGCGCCGTTGCGGCTGATCCGCGTGGGAGGCGTCTACGAGAAGCGGGTGAACCGGGTCGAGGCCGAGGCGGTGGGGGCGCTGGTGAAGGAGCTGCTCGATCAGCCGGAGCCCCCCTCCATCGGAGTGGCGTGCTTCAACCTGGCGCAGCGGGACACCATCACCGAGGTGCTGGAGGAGCTGGCCGCGGCGGACGCGGGCTTCGCGGCGAAGCTGGCGGCGGCGCGGGCACGGCGCGGCGAGGGCTCGTTCGAGGGGCTCTTCGTGAAGAACCTGGAGAACGTCCAGGGCGACGAGAGGGATCACCTCATCATCAGCACCACCTACGGGCCGGACGCGAAGGGTCGCTTCTACCGGCGCTTCGGCCCGCTGGGGATGGCGGGCGGCGGGCGGCGGCTGAACGTGCTGGTGACGCGGGCGCGGCAGCAGGTCCACCTGATCACGTCCATTCCCCGCGAGGTGTACACGGCGCTGCCGCAAGTGGAGCGAGGACGCACGCCGAACGGGGGCTGGCTCCTCTTCGCCTACCTCCAGTACGCGGAGCGGCTCACGGAGCTGTACGCGCGTGAGGCCAGTCAGCCCGAGCCGGGGCGGGAGCAGGAGGAGCCCGTGGTGTACGAGCGCGAGACAGAGGCGGGCTCTCCCTTCGCCACCTCCCTGGCGAAGCACCTGGCTAGGACGAAGGGTGTCTCCTCGGACGTGTACTGGGGCAATGACGGCTTCTGCGTGGACGTGGCGCTGCACCACCCCCGCCGCGCCGGAGACGTCACCGTGGGCGTGCTGTGCGATGGGACGCGTTACCCCAAGGCGGCGGATCCGGTGGAGTGGGATCTCTTCCGCACGGCCATCCTGGAGGCCCAGGGGTGGAAGCTGGTGAGGCTGTGGACGCCGCACTTCTTCAGGGATCCCCAGGGCGCGACGGAGAAGATCCTCCAGTCGGCCGGCGAGCTGCTCATGCGAGAGCAGCCCGTCCCCTCCGCCTCGGCGAACCGGGGCGAGACGGATCCTCGCCTCCTCAACTGACTCCGGAGCCGATCAGCCCTTCTTGACGATCTGGATGTTGAAGTCGGGCGTCCCCAAGACGCCCCACAGGCGGATCCACAGCGCCAGGTAGCTCTCGGTGCCGCGCGCGGTGGTGATGTCGCCCAGGTCGATCACCTGCTTCCACCCGAAGCCCTCGGTGAGGAGCTGCTTCACCTGGGCCTTGGCGTCGGCGTCGTTGCCGGACACGAAGGTGGCGTGCTCCCCGGGCAGGCGCGAGGGCTCCACCATCACGCTCGCGTTGATGGTGTTGAGCGCCTTGACCACCTTCGTCTCGGGGAAGGCACGCTGGATCTGCTCGCCGAGCGAGTCCGTGTTCGAGACGAAGAAGCTGGGGGGCATGCCCTTGGAGAAGTCCAGCGGGTTGGAGACGTCGACGAGCACCTTGCCCTTCAGGTTCTCCTTGCCGGCCGCCTCGAGCGCCGCCAGCGAGCCCGCGCCGAGCGTGCAGTTGAAGATGAGCTCCGCGGAGGCCGCCGCGTCGGCGAAGGTGCCCTGCGAGGCCCGGGGGCCGGCTTTCTGGACCCAGGCCACGGCCTTCTCGTTGCCCGCGGTGCGTGAGCCCATCTTCACGTCGTGACCCAGCTCCACCAGCTTGCTGGCGATCGTCTCGCCCACCATCCCCGTACCGAGAATCGCGATCTTCATGGCTGCCTCCGTGAGGGGCGCCCCCTGTGGCCGGCGCCCGAGTCGCGGAAACCCTAGCTGGCGATCGCCCCCTGGGGGAAGCCACCGGGAGGTGGCCGAGTCGGCTCAGTCGACCTGGGCCAGCTTGTGGCGGCTGCCGAGGAACTCCTCCACGCCCTCGGCGATGGCCCGGGCCACGTCATCCTGGTACTTCGTGGAGCCCAGCCGCTTCGCCTCCTCGGGGTGGGAGAGGAAGGCGGTCTCCACGAGGATGGCCGGCATCTTGGTGCCCAGCAGCACGTAGAAGAGGGCCTCCTTGGTGCCGAGGTTCTTCACCTGCTTGTAGTGGCGCGAGAGGTGGCCCACGAGGTTCTTCTGCACCTGGTTGGCCAGGCGCGAGGACTCCTCGGTGTTGGCCTTGGTGGCCAGGTCCGCGAGGATGAACTGCAAGTCGCTGATGCCCTTCTCGGAGGAGGCGTTCTCGCGCGCGGCCAGGCGGATGGAGTAGCGATCCGCGGAGGTGTTGAGCGTGTACGTCTCGATTCCCCGCAGCTTCGAGGTGGGGGCCGAGTTGCAGTGGATGGAGATGAAGAGATCGCCCCGGGCCGTGTTGGCCATCTGCGCCCGATCCTCCAGCTTGAGGTAGCGGTCGTCGTCGCGGGTGAGCACCACCTCGAGGCCGCGGTTACGCAGCTCGCGCGCCAGCTTCTGGGAGATGGCCAGCGTCACGTCCTTCTCCTTGAGGCCCTTGCGGCTGACGGCGCCGCTGTCGTGCCCGCCGTGGCCCGCGTCGATGACCACCCGGCGCACCTTGAGCCCGAGCTGCTCTGCCAGCGTCAGCTCCGCCTCCTTGGACACCTTGGCCACCGCCTTGAGGCGGGCCTCGGCGACCTGCTCGTCCACCGGCGCGGTGACGGGCTTGGACGGCTCGGGGGCCGGCGGTTCGCTCGGCTTGGACAGCTCCACGCGGACGACTGGAAGCGGCTCCGGCTCGGCCTTGGGGGCCTCGGCCACGGACTTCGGCTCGGCCTTCTTGGGAGCCTCGGTGACGGCCTCGTCGGCCGGCTTCCGGGTGGCCTTGGAGAGATCGGGCTTGCGCGCGTGTCGGTGGATGGCGTCGAGCAGCGAGGCGCTCCCCTCTTCCGTCGTGGACGGCTCGGTGGCGGCCACGGCCGGAGCCGGCGCGGGAGGCGGTGCCTTCTTGCGTGCGGGGGCGGGGGGCTTGGGAGGAGGAGGCAGCGAGGCGAGCAGCGCCTTCAGCTCCCGGGCCCGATCTCCGCGCGAGTTGGTCTTGAGGATGTTCGTGAGGACGCGGCGCGCGGCCTCGGGCTGATCCATTCGCTCGAAGTACATTCGCGCGAGCGAGAGCGCCGCGTCATCCGAGAGCCGGTGGCGCGGGTGGGACTCGATCAGGCGGGTGTAGTCGTCGATGGCGCCCTGGCGATCCTCCGAGACGAAGGAGATGCGGCTCAGCTCGTTGAGCAGCTCGCCCGCGGTGTAGAGGGCATCCGGGGCGCGATCGCTCTTCGGGTGCTGGCTGGCCACGGCCTCGAACTTGCGGGCCACGTTGAGCCAGTGGTGGCGCAGCTTGCGGCGGGCGGCGTCACTCTTGAGGGAGTAGTAGGCCGTGCGCGCCTCCTGGTAGGCGTCCTCGGCTGCATCTCGCTTCGCCTGGGCAGCGAGCGGCAGCAGCAGGGACAGCAGCAGGAAGGTGATGCGCAGGGTCATTTCGTGGTCCTCCGAAGAACGGCGAGGGCTACAGGTGTGTGTCACGGCCCCCCTCACCCCGCAAATTTTCGCCCCCGCCGAGGGAGGTTTGGTGGTGGCCCTCGCCGGGGGGTACAATCGGGCATTCTGGCGCGCTGCGGACGTGCCGTGTTCTCGGGAGACGACATGGGGCAGCCCCCCTCAGGACAGGGCAAGGGACGAGGCGGTTCGGGCGGCGATGGGAAGCGCACCACCACCAGCGGCGCGGTGCCCGCGGCGCGCACCAGCACGGGCACGGGGATTCCGCGTACCAGCACGGGCACGGGGATTCCGCGCACCACCACGGGCGAGCAGGCCATCCGTCGCAGCCCCGCCCTCACGGGCCTCCCCAACGTCCGCGCCGGCGTGGCCGCCTTCGAGCTAGGAAGCACCACGGACTCGAAGTCCTTCAAGAAGGGGCTCGAGCAGTCCGCCTTCCACAAGGAGAACACCAACGCGGGCGCGCTACTCGGCTCGCAGCGGACGCCCCCTCCCCTCCCCG